>JBLRWR010000086.1:0-8364 GCA_047921135.1 Candidatus Brevefilum sp. | reverse complement strand
GATCTCGCGTTTATGCAATAAGAGACGCCGGTCACGTTCCGGCTCATGGTTGAAGACACTTGCCTGATCATAAGGTGCGATATGCGCGCCAACCAGCCAGGCCTGCCGTCCATTGGTCCGTACATAAGCCTCAGAAAGCGACACCTGACCGGCACGGATGGATTTAATCTCCGAGCCCTTCAACTCCAGACCTGCTTCAAAGGTTTCAAGCAGTTCGTATTCGAATTTCGCTTTTCGATTTCTTGCAACAATCTTTTTTCCATTCATCGCACCTTATTTTAGCACAGACTAGCACACCTAAACACCATGTAATTACGGTATTGCGAAAAGATAGCAAATCATCACCTGTTTTCAAGAATCATCTCAGCGTTGATGCGTGTCAAACAAAGGCCTACTCATCTTGGGTATAATAAGAAGAAGGTTCGATCCGTATTGATTTCAGGGAGTTTTTCGATGGATATTACATTAGCTTTAGGCGGTGGCGGGGTCAGGGGTATCGCTCATATCGGCGTGCTTAAGACCTTGGAAGAACATCAATTCAAAATCAAAGCCATTGCTGGCACCAGTGCCGGCGGTTTGGTGGGGTCCGTATATGCTGCTGGCTTCAGCACCCAAAAAATGTTGGATGCATTTGATGATTTTGACCCCCTGCGCACGTTTAGCCGTCATCCGGATGATTCTCCTTCATTGCTGGGCTTGGGAGGTATCGCGGACAAGCTTTCAAACCTGCTGGGGGACCGCACCTTTGATGAATTGGAGATCCCTTTCGCAGCTACAGCCGTCAGCCTTCACAGCGGCAAAGAGATCATCCTCAATAAAGGAAAAGTGCTCGACGCAGTTCTGGCGACTGCTGCAGTGCCCGGCGTTTTCCCCAGCCAGAAAATCGGCGGCCGAGTTCTGGTCGACGGTGGGGTGATCGACCCCGTACCAGTGCAGGTCGCGCGCTGGTTACGCCCTGACCTGCCTGTTGTGGCGGTGACTCTGCACAAAAGATCACCTAACCATCCAGATGACGAACTGCCCCTGCCAATCAGCATTCCCGGGCCGTCCAGCATCGTGGAGCATTTGAGCAACCTGCGTCCAGTTCAGGCATTTAAAATTTTCTCCCAATCCTTTGAGGTTGCCAGCAAACACCTTACTGAACTCTCAATGCTATTGTACAAACCCGAAGTGATCATTGCGCCACTGGTTGGTCATATCGGGCTCTTACAAAAAATTGATGTCAACGAACTTTACCAGGCAGGCATTACCGCAACTGAGGAAACCTTACAGGCAATCGAAGCGGAGGCCAATTGGGTTAAAAAGATCCAGCGCAAAGTTAAAAACCGGGTCAACCCGGATCCATTGCCAGACTACTGGGGAAACATTGAAGCATAACGGCCAGCGCGATCTAAGAAAATATCGCAATCAAACACAGAACCGGATGATTATCGGCCTGTTCATCCTGTGTTTAACCGTCGGGTTGGGTCTGATCTGGTATTATTTTGGCGGAAATGCGGCCATGCTCGGTTTATTATGCCTGGCAGGCGCCGTTGGGGTCGTGTTGGTGATTGTTCTACTCCTCAACATCATCGAAAGGATCTCTAAAAATGATTGAAACCCGCCAACCAGAAAAAGTTGAGGTCAACGGATGGCATTTTCGAATCCAATCTCCTGAACTGCGGAGGTCTGATCAACGGGTGATGCTGTTATTGCATGGTTACCAGGGCAATGAGAACGTGATGTGGATCCTCACCAAACCCCTGCCGAAGGATTACCTGCTGATCGCGCCGCGCGCGCCCATTCAACACGGCGACGGCCAGTATATCTGGCATGAAATCGCCCCACAATGGCCGGACGTCCACACCTACCAGCTGTTGGGGGACCAGTTGTTTACCCGGGTGGACCAATGGCTGGATGAACATAACATCAAAACTCGCAAATTTGACCTGATGGGTTTCAGCCAGGGAGCTGTTTTAGCCTATGCCCTGGCAATATTGCAACCAAGCCGCATCAATCGAGTTGCCGCACTGGCTGGATTCATCCCTAAAGCATGGAAAGATCAAATGGATGTGAAACCACTGGAAAATATACCTTTTTTCATAGCCCATGGGACCCAGGACGACATCATCCCCATCCAAAAAGCCCACCGGGCTGCAAATTGGCTGGAAGAAAATGGCGCCCAGGTGACCTTTTGCGAAGCAGAGATCGGCCACAAACTGAGCGCGAATTGTTTTGATGGTTTGGGTTCGTTTTTTGATTAACGCCCACTGATCAGGGCGATTACACCCAGAAAGACCCCCAATGCCCCAAGCCCGATGATGATTAAGCCCATCGGAAGGCCGCCCAATACAGATGTCTCCCCAGCCGGCTCAAATGTGGGGATCTCCAATGGTGGCGGTTCGGTAAACGTTGGTAAGCGGGTTGCATCGGGCGTGATTAGAAATTGCGCTGCCAACGTTGGGTCCACCGTTTTGGTGACGTTCGGTGTTGATGTGGGCGGCGGTTCAACCAGTGGGACCTGGCCCCCATAAATCGTCACATAGTTGGCAAAAACCCAGGCTTTTCCGCCGGGCGCACCTGGATATTCAATCTGAACCCAATCTCCATAGCGTCCAATGGCGTTAGCTTCCTGGTGAATGAGTAAGACGCCCACTTTTTCAGTTAACGCACTCGGTCCAGCACGTACATTGATTTGCGTGTCTGTGGCTGTGATGGGGTTAACCACCACATAGGGTCCACGCGGTGTGCTGGTTACAGTGGGCAGTTCGCCGGTGGGCTGCTGTGCCAGGGGCTCACCCAGCACTGGACCGGATAAATTTAACACCACCAGGATAGCAGTGATAAAAACTAGAAATATCACGCGTTTCACTTGAATTTTGTTGATCAATGCCATAATTCACCTTAACAATTGTGCAAACGGATTATAATCCATGGTGGAAAAATTATATAGTTGTTCAAAACATATCAGTCTAAGCATACCGGGAAGGCCAGAACATGCCAACTACTCGTATTTACCATGGAGATATCCATCCCAGCGACATCGCTCGCGACCTGATCGCTCATTATAATCGTGGGGCTTACCAGGTGCAGCAAATCGGACGCGATCCGCAAATCGCGATTCAAATTGCCACGCGCCACCAGGCGCCATCAGGCGGTCAAACTGCGCTGACCATCACCATCCACCGGATCGGAGACGGTGTTTCTGTTCAGGTTGGAAAACAAGCCTTGATCGGTGTCGCTGCCAGCCTGGGCGTTACTGCCCTCAGTGCCCTCCGCAACCCCTTCTCACTGATCGGCAGGCTCGACGATATCGCCCAGGACATCGAATCGCTGCAGCTCAACGAGGAAGTGTGGCAGGTCATCGAACGCACCATCCGCCAATTTGGGGTTGGCAAAGACCTTTCAGATCGGTTGAAACGCTACGCTTGCCCTTATTGCAACACAGCTAACCCACCCGGAGAGGGCCGCTGCATTGCGTGCGGTGCGCCGCTGGGGGATATCCAGCCGCGAACCTGTATGAATTGCGGGTTTGTCGTCAATACACTGGAGCGAATTTGTCCCAATTGCCACAACGCCCTCCCCCAAAGCTGACTGTCAGTTGGTTTGATTAATGTCTAAAATTGATTTCGTTTGAGAAATTCTTGGTGGGTTAAATTTTCCGCCAACGATGATTAAAACGCATAATGAAATCATCTGCGCCATGCGGACCCTGGGTGCCCGCTTCATAAACCGGCAAATTCTCCAATTTCTGTTCATCCCATGCGTCAATAATGCCCTGCGCTAAACGCCAGGCTTCTTCGACCTCATCGCTGCGGTTGAAGAGTGTGGCATCACCCAACAGGCAATCCAAGAGCAATCGTTCATAAGCCTCAGGGTGCGACTCCCCAAAAGCTTCTGCATAGCTGAAACGCATCTCAACCGGTTCAATCCGCATGGCGCCGCCGGGTGCCTTAGCGCCCAGGAACAACGTAATGCCCTCATTCGGCTGAATGCGCATTACCAGCACGTTGGGCGCCTCCCCGGCCAAGTTGCGCTGCCCAAACAACGAAAGCGGAATTTGCTTGAATTGAATAGAAATCTCTGTTACGCGTTTTGGCAAACGCTTGCCAGAACGCAAGTAAAATGGGACCCCCGCCCAGCGCCAGTTATTGACAAACAGCCGGGCTGCCATGTAAGTTTCGGTGATCGAATCCGCTTCGACATTCGGTTCATCGCGATAACTGGGCACCCGTTCTCCATCAATATTGCCGGAAACGTACTGTGCCCGAAAGGTGTTCTTGAGGGCAACCTCTCCAGAGATGTTATTGACCGAATTGAGGACCTTCACTTTTTCATCCCTGACAGCCTTTGGACTGAACACAGCAGGCGCTTCCATGGCCGTTAGGGTTAATAGCTGAAGCAAATGGTTCTGAAACACATCTCGGATGACTCCCGCTTGATCATAATACCCCGCCCGGGTACCGACGCCTTCGGATTCTGCCATGGTGATCTGGATGTGATCGATGTTATTGCGATTCCAGAGCGGTTCAAAAATACCATTGCCAAACCGGAACGCCAGAATGTTTTGAACCGTCTCCTTACCCAGATAATGGTCCATGCGGTAGATCTGGTCTTCATCAAACACCATGTGGAGCGTTTCATCAAGCGATTTTGCTGACTCAAGATCACGACCAAAGGGCTTTTCAACCACAATCCGACGCCAGCCATTCGGGCAGGATTCCAATTCCGATTGACCAATTTTATCAACGATCGTCGCGTATTGACCAGGCGGTGTCGCCAGGTAAAAGAGGGTGTTTTGAACCCCAAGATCATTCAAGACCTGATACAATTGTGAATATCCGGCCGAATCTTGAAAAGTGGATTCGATGTAAAAGGCGTTTTCCAGTAATTGGTCCAATACCTGATCGTCAATAGGATTGGTTCGACCATAATCCTTTACCCCCTGCCGAAGCACCGAGCGCATTTTTTCATCATCCCAGGATCGCCTGGCAAACCCAATCAGGTATAAAGGTTTGGGAAGACGGTCAAACTTAGCGTTTTCATACAGAGCAGGCATGAGTTTCCTGCGGGAGAGATCCCCGGTCACACCAAAGATGACGATGGCGACACCTTCAGAACAGGGTTTTTTATTGATATCAAGTTCAGCCATAGCACACTCCGCAGGTTACAGGCTTTAGTTTTAATGTTTCCGTTCTCAATTTTACCCGAATGCTTTATGATTAAGAAAAATCCATTCAAGCCTAATAAGGATAATCACCCATGGACCTTCAAACCATCACACAAAAGATAAAAAGCAATATTGGCAATGTAATCGTCGGTAAACCAGAATCGATCGATTTGCTTCTGGTCGCCCTGATTTGTGAGGGACATGTGCTTATCGAAGACGTTCCCGGTGTAGGTAAAACCATGCTGGCGCGCTCGCTCGCCATCAGCCTGGGAGGTGAATTCAAACGATTGCAATGCACACCTGATTTGCTCCCCAATGATATCACTGGCGTCTCAATTTTTAATCAGGCAGACCAGGACTTCCATTTCCGACCAGGCCCCCTGTTTGTAAATATCCTCCTCGCTGATGAAATCAACCGGGCAACACCACGTACCCAATCTGCACTACTCGAAGCCATGGGTGAACATCAGGTCTCCGTAGACGGGATCACCTATCCCCTGCCAAAGCCTTTCATGGTTTTGGCCACTCAGAACCCAATCGAATACGAGGGCACCTTTCCCCTTCCCGAAGCGCAATTGGACCGTTTCATGCTCAGAGTAGACATTGGGTATCCTTCACGGGAAGAAGAAAGCGAGATTCTCCTCCGGTTGCAGCGTCAGCATCCCATAGAAGCCTTAGAATCCGTGGTAAAGACAGAGGAGATCCTCAAACTGACGCCCTTGGTGTGGGAGGTGAATGTCGATCAGACGGTCAGAGATTATATCATCCGCATAGTCGAGGCCACCCGCAACCATCCCGATATCCGCCTGGGTGGCAGTCCGCGGGCTTCACTCTCATTGTTCAAAGCCTGTCAGGCCTTTGCAGCCATCCATGCCAGAGACCATGTCCTGCCAGACGACATCAAACACCTCGCTGCTCCGGTGCTCTCCCACCGTTTGCTCCTTAAACCCGAGTCACAGCTGAGAGGTAAAGACCCAAATAGTTTGGTGTCTCAAATCCTTGAAACAACGCCGCTCAACCTTAAAGACGAGGACACCGAAAAATGATTGATTATCTGCCATTCATCATTTTTTTGATGATCCTGGCGGTATTTCTCAGGGCAGAATCAGCCCTGACGGTAATTTACATGATTATGGGGTCATTTTTTCTCGCCTTTTGGTGGAACAAGCGCGCTTTACAGCACATTGAAGTCACACGGGAATTTCAAAAGTATGCCTTTTCAGGTGACCACATCCCCGTCGAGCTGGTCATTAAAAACAACAGCATTCTGCCAATTCTATGGCTGGAGATGAACGAGAGCTTATCAGTCGATTTGCGAGGTGGAAAAACGGTCAAACAGGTCTTTAGCCTTGGGCCGCGTGAAAAGAAAGTCATTCGCTATGACCTCCACCCTAACAAAAGGGGCTATTACAATCTGGGCCCTCTGCGACTGAGCACCGGCGATCCCCTGGGTGTGCTCGAGCCCACCCAAAAGGAAATTGCCAGCCATCCGTTGACCGTTTATCCACAAATCATCAATATGGCCGGGTTCAGGCTTCCTTCTCGGTCGCCATTTGGCACCATTAAGCACCGCGACCCGATTTTTGAAGACCCCAGCCGCATTTTAGGTAAACGGGATTTCCAAAACGGCGATCCGATCCGCCGTATCGACTGGAAATCGACCGCTGCAACCGGCCAGTTGCAAGTTAAACTGTATGAAGCCTCCATTGCGCTGCAAGTGGCGATTCTTTTAGATTTGCATCTGCAAAGCTATGAACTCAAAACCTTCATTTATGCCTCTGAACTATCCATCATCGCAGCCGCATCAGTGGCTGCCTGGGGCCAGACCCATCAACAGACTGTCGGACTGGTGACCAATGGCGCCGACCCACGCAATGACCACAACGTACCCAACCCCATTCCACCGAAAAAGGGAACCGGACATTTTATTCAGATCTTAGAGGTCTTAGCCCGCATCCAAACCAGTGAAGTTAAGACTATTGAAAACCTGGCGCAAGATGCCTTGGCACGTCTCTCCTGGGGCACCACGGTCGTGTTAATCTCCGGGGGCGTGCAGGAAACCACCCTCAGCCAGCTTAATCAGGCCCGCAAAAAAGGCATCAACCCCACAATTATCCTGACCGGTCAATCTCCTGCTGCCAGAACCATCACAGACTTATCAGCCTTTTACCAAATACCGCTCTATAAAGTGCACAATCCTCAAGACCTACGCACAATGGGCATTCATTAACTAATGAACGAAAAACAGGCTCCTGAAACCACCTTCAACCCACGACACGTCCAGATGGTGCTGAACATCCTGATGGTGAGTGTCATGCTGGCTTGTCTTGCCTATGTCCTTGGAGCGACCATCCACACCGTATATCCTGCCTGGGATGCTTATTGGTATCCGGTCATCACCTTCCTCTTCACCTTTGTGAGCATGTTAACCCGTTATATGCGCCAGATTTCATTGGAAATTCAGCCTAACCAGGTTGGTTCCACATTGGTGGAAGCCTTCCTGATCATTTTATTGGCAAAAGTTATTTCTCTGTTTTCCACAGTTCCGGTAGGTTGGGCACCGTTCTGGGCTGAAATCACCTCTTGGGAGCGCAATTTTTTTGGGGGCTTTATCACCAATGATTTTCTTCTGCGCGTGATCAGCCTATTGTTAATTTGGCTTCTTTCATGGCTATTCAGTATGCCCCTAAATCAGCTTCAAGAAGATGAGAATTTGATGGCGCAGGAAAAATTAGGTTTTACTTTTAATGACCGCCCCCAGGCAAGACGCAGGCTGATTGCCCTGATCTTCAACCTGGGTATGGTGATGATCATCATCCTGGTGGCCTGGAACCGCATCGCAGAAGCACTCCTCGGTGACGCCATTCAATCAGCAAACCATGCACCTGTTTTGATCGTTTACTTTTTGACTGCCTTTACCTTCCTGGCGCTCAATCAGTATGTGATCATGAAAGCGCGCTGGTATTTTAATGACATCAAAGTCAGCCCCGACCTGGCGAAGCGCTGGCTATCATTCAGCCTTTTCTTCATTTTGCTGGTCATTTTGTTGGTAATTTTCCTACCAACAGGTTTTACAATTGAGATCCCTGCTCTTGTAGGACGAATTGCCGACTTGTTCGTTTTCATCTTTTCGTTTTTATATTCGATCCTCATCGCCCCCTTCGTCCTCATCATTTATCTAATTGAAAGATACCTGAACATTTCAACCCGTGATG
>JBLRWR010000085.1:5343-8374 GCA_047921135.1 Candidatus Brevefilum sp. | reverse complement strand
GTTGGGTGAGCTTACTGAAAGAGAGGCACAAATTCTTAAGATGCGGTTTGGGTTAGGCGGGTTCCGCCAGCATACCTTGAAAGAACTTGGCGAGATTTTTGACCTAACACGCGAGCGTATCCGACAGATTCAAAAAGGTGCGCTAAGAAAGTTGCGCCAATCAAACATTCGCGAAAAAATCGAGCATTACTACTAGAGGTTTGTTTTCAGATTAATATAGGATTGCAAAAAATATTCTCCAATGAAGGCCAGCTAATTCAAACACTAAGTTGTAAACAAAGGAGGGTTCAATGCCATTTACATACACTTACACAGCCAGAAGTAAAGAAAATCCGGATCGAGCAGTAACATATACGATCTTCGACGATCATCTCAAGGTAGACCTGACCGGACTTTTTGACCAACTCACAGAAGTTGTGGACGCAGAAAACCGTGAGGATGCCGTCAAAGAGATGATCTCCACACACTCAGGAACTGGGCTTTACAAAGCAATCGAAAAAATGTCCGGCCCCGCACACATCATTGATGTGTATCCAGACTTTGATGGCGGCAAATTGAAGGTCACATTTTGGAAACGCCTGGCAGGGCTGCGTATTGCACCCGTGGTTACCATCATGGGCGAAGTTGATAACCCTGAGGCAGCAGAAAAATTTGCTGAAGTTCTGCGGGAGCGCCAGGATCATGCAGAAACCCCGGGAGTTTTTGCCGGGCCTTTGGACTACTGGTTTACCTGGATTGCGATGCTGATTGGTGTGATTGCACTGGTAAAGTGGCCGAAGAAAAGCCGCAAGCAAAAAGATTCGTAATTAACCCTGGAACTATAACTGAGAAAACGCCTACAAGTTTGAGCCTGCAGGCGTTTTGTTTTCTATTGGATACTAATTCGTATAGTATTAAAGCAGGTGTGCTGAGCTAAAGACGCATTTTCTGGCAATAAGTAAATCTCATCATGCTTCTTGAATATTCCAAAGCGCTTTTGCAATCACTTCCTGATCAACGGGGGTGCGGTCAATCCGTACACCAACGGCGTTATAGATTGCGTTTGTGATGGCGGGTGTTGTTGGGATGCTGCAGATTTCTCCCACACCCTTGGCCCCATAGGGACCCTCTGCAGTGGGGTGCTCGACAATTATCGGTGTAATTTTCGGTGTGAGCATTATCCCAGGCATGCGGTAGCGAGCCAGGACATCTGTGACGACGTGGCCATCCTTCACAATAAACTCTTCTGTCAGGCAGTGTCCAAGCCCCATCATCACGCCGCCTTCGACCTGGCCTTGCAGCCCTAAGGGATTGACTGCCATACCAACATCATTAGCGGCAATTACATTCAGGACGCTGACCTCACCTGTGATGGTATTAACCTCAACTTCGGCAGCCTGAGCAGCAAATGAGTAAGCAAAGTGCATATCGCCGCCTGTGCCCAGCGGTTGCGTTTTCGGGGCTTCGTATTCGTACAAGGCACGCGGCATTTGTCCCATGCGCTTCATCTCTTTGGCCACATCGCCATAAGACATTTTGTTGCCGTTGGCGTGCACGAACCCTTCTTTGAATTTTATTTGGCCTGGTTCGATATCAAATTGCTCCGCCATGAAGGCCGTGATTGCATTCCGCAAGGTAATGGCGGCATGCCGGGATGCGTTCCCGGTCACATAGGTTTGACGGGAAGCGGTTGTCGGGCCACCATTGGGTGTCAGGTCTGTGTCCATGACCAAGACTTTTACCTCCTGGGGGTCAACGTCCATCTCTTCAGAGACGACCAGTTGCATTACGGTAACCAAGCCCTGACCCATTTCGGCGGATGAGCTGCGGATCTCAAATGTACCGTCTTCAAACATCTCAATTTCTGCATTTGAAATATCCGGTGCGCCGCCGCCCAAGCCGGTGTTCTTGTACGCAACTGCAAAGCCCCAGGCTCTGACCAGGTGCGGGTTTTCGGGATCAATGACCGGCTTGAATGGCTCGGGATTGTGTTTGAGCATTTCTTCTTCAACACGGTTGATGCAATCGGTCAGACCAACGGATTCATTCAGTTCCTGACCCGTATTGGTGATGCTGCCTACATGCAAGGCGTTCATCCGTCTGAGTTCCACCGGATTGATGTTCAATTTCTCCGCCAACATATCGATTGTCGTTTCAATTGCAAAGGCTGATTGGGTCACGCCAAAACCTCGAAATGCACCTGAGGGCGGGTTATTGGTGTACATTGCGTAACAATCCGCGCGGACATGTTCAACATCATAAGGACCGGCGGAGTGTGTGGTCGCGCGTGTCATCACCTTTTCTCCCAGGGATGCATAAGCGCCGGTGTCACCATAGAGTTCGGTCTCGGCTGCCACAATACGTCCATCATGTTTTGCGCCAATCTTGACACGAATCTGGGTGGCATGCCGTTTCGGGTGTACCAATAAGCTCTCGTGCCTGTCGAATAACAATTTCACAGGCCGCTGAGTCACATCAGCTAAAAGCGCGGTGTGAATTTGGCCGGTGATGTCCTCTTTCCCGCCAAAACCGCCGCCCATCTTCTGCCCAACAATGCGCACTCGGCTCTCGTCCCAACCCATCACGCGGGCAACCTGGGTACGGTCCTGGTATGGAATTTGAGATCCGACATAGATTTCCATACGCCCGTCTGATTTGGGGACAGCAATGCTGCATTCCGGTTCCATAAAAGCGTGGTCGGTAGTCTGAGTATGGTAGGTGTGCTCAACGATAATATCTGCATCTTCAAAACCAGCATCCATGTCGCCTTTGCGGACTTTGATGTGTTTGAGCAAGTTTCCCTTCTCGTGGAGTTGGGGCTGATCGTCCCGGGATGCTTGAACCGGGTCGGTGATAACGGGCAAGAGTTCAAACTCTGCCTCGATTAAACCTAAGGCCTGCTCAGCGATCTCAGCGGTTTCTGCTGCAACAATTGCGATGGTGTCGCCAATATATCTAATCCGCTCACCAACACCAATAATCGCAGGCCAATCAAATGTGACCAGGCCGTGGGTATGTTCGCCAGGGATATCTTCCGCCGTTAATACCGCCG
>JBLRWR010000085.1:0-5333 GCA_047921135.1 Candidatus Brevefilum sp. | reverse complement strand
CCTCTAACGCCTGGGCTTTGGAGATATCCAGGCTTTTCAGGATAGCATGGGGCACCATGGCCCGTTTGGCTCTGGCGTAGAGCATATCCTCAAAAGCCAAATCATCGGTGAAAATTGCTTCCCCTGTGACCTTGTCGATCGCATCCGGACGGATGTGATTTCGCCCGACGGTCTCATGCTGGTGGATTGAATCGGGAACCTTCGGTGCAGGCAGCGGCTCACCGGTTCGCAACGTGTGTGCAGCGGCAAGAATGGCATTTTCGATGGACGGATACCCCGCACAGCGGCACAGGGTGTCTTTAAGGGCGTACCGGACATCATCACTGGACGGGTTAGGATTGCGCTTGAGCAACGCGTGGGCGGTCATGATCTGCCCCGGGATACAAAATCCGCATTGAACTGCACCATGCTGAACAAAAGCCTCCTGCAGGGGGTGGAGCTTGATCGTCTCCTGCACCCGTTCAGCCAGGCCTTCAATGGTCACGATCGATTTTCCGTTGGCACGTTCTGCAGGGTAAATGCAGGACATCATCGGTTCGCCATCGATCAGCACCGTGCAGGCGCCGCATTCAGCCTCGTCACAACCAATTTTTGTGCCCGTTAAATGCAATCGCTGACGCAGCAAAGCAGCCAGGGTTTCACCGGGTTTTATTGGAAGGGTGAATTCTTGATTATTAACAGTAAGCGTGATTTCTTTTTTCATTTTTCACCATGCATGTCTGAATATTGGATATTTGTAAAGTTTATCGAATTAGCAGGTTTCATTGTACAGCCCGGTCCCAAGCAGCCAGGAAGGTATCTTTGAACAGACTTTTAATGATATGCTGTCTGTACGCAGCCGTTGCACGTCTGGCACTTGTGCGGAATTTCGCCTGTGCCAGCAGTATTTCCAGTGCGCCCTCCAGCAGAGCATCATCCATGGTCGCTCCCTTGAGGAAAGCCTCAGCGTCTGTTGCTCTGAAAGGTGTGGGGCCGCCGGGGCCGACGGAAATGCGTACATCGTTGACTGAATTGCCTGTTCTATGGACCCAAACGGCGCAATTCAATATGGGGAGGGCTACACCCTGCGGCCGCATGATGCGTTTAAAGCAAGATGCCTGTCCTTCTCCAGCCTGGTCGACATAAAAGCCGGTGATGATCTCACAGGATTTATCAATGGCCGATTTTCCAGGGCCCAGGAACAGCTCTGTGAAAGACATTCTGCGCAATCCGCTTTTGCTGGCCACTTCTGCCTGAGCGCCAAGGGCGGTCAGGGCGATGGTGCCATCTGCGGCAGGAAGAGCATGCGCCACATTTCCGCCCAGCGTGGCAATATTCCTGACCTGCGGACCGGCAATCAGGTTGCATGCTTCCACCAGCGCCAGGGCATTTTTATTCACCAAATCATCCTGGATGATGCGTGTGATTGATACCGAAGCGCCGATGAAGAGCTGTTGTCCTCGCATTTCGATGATATTCATCTCTTTAACGCTTTTGAGGTCCACCAGGGTATGCACCGGGGCATGGCGTCCCTGCCTGATATCTAGCAACATGTCCGATCCACCTGCGATAGGCATCACCGGTGGTGGCGCGCTGATGAGATCTTCAATGGCTTCTGTAACGGTTTGGGGTTGTCGAAATTCGTGCCAAAGGTTCATAGGTGGTATCCTCTTTCTTAACTTAGGACGGCGGTACTTTTCGATGGGTTTACCCAACGCCGCTGCAGGCTTTTTATCCCCAGCGACCACCCGACCGATGGTTATACTAATATTACCATTTTTGTCTAATTTTTCAAAGGCGTTGCCTCTTGTTCGTCTGTTTGTACACCAGCCATCAATAAACCCACTTTTTCACGAGTGGCGTCATCTCGATCGATAATATCCATGATTTTACCCTCATAAATGACGGCAATCCGATCTGAAAGGGCAAATATTTCATCTAAGTCTTCTGATATCAATAATACAGCCGTGCCTTCAGACCGCTGTTTGATGAGCTGTTCCCGGACATATTCTGCGGCTCCAATATCCAAACCGCGAGTGGGTTGGGCAGCGATGATTGCGCGTGGATTTCTTGATATTTCTCGAGCCAAGACAATTTTTTGAATGTTGCCGCCTGACAGGCTTTTCGCCAAAGTTTTTTGTGAAGGTGTTTTTACATTAAATTGTTCAATTAGCTCATCCGTATGAACAGATATGTCTTTCAATTTTAGGAAACCAGTTTGTGAGAATTTCGGATGGGTATGTTCACGCAAGATCAGATTCTCGGAGACTGAAAAGTTGCCAATCATGCCATCACGCATGCGCTCTTCGGGAATATAGGAAAGCATTTTAGTAGTGAGCTTACCCGGGTCCATCCCGGTGACATCTTCATCTTGGAGAAAAATCCGTCCTTTGGTTGGCTTTCGTAAACCCGCCATGACCTCTGCTAGTTCTCGCTGTCCATTGCCGGAAACACCTGCCAAACCCAAAATTTCACCGCAATAAACTTCAAGATCAACATTGCAAAGGCCTTCGGTGCCACGGTCACTTTCACAGGAGATGTTTTCGAGTTTCAGACCAACACCGCCTTTTTGAACGGCATTTGTACTGGTGATAAAGTCAATCTCATGGCCGACCATCCAATTCGCCAGGTCTCGTTTGGTCACCTCTGAAGTGGGGCGGGTACCAATTTTCCGTCCGTTACGCAGGACTGTGACTCGATGACTAATATCAACGACTTCGTGTAGTTTATGAGATATAAAGATAAGGGCATAGCCGTCATCCACCATTTGGCGCATGATTACAAACAGCTCCTCCACCTCTTGGGGGGTGAGAACTGCTGTCGGCTCATCAAGGATTAATAATGCGGCGCCACGATAAAGCGCTTTGATAATTTCAACTCGTTGCTGCTGGCCAACCGAAAGCTGCCAAATATATGCGGATGGATCAATTTTCAATCCATATGTGTCAGCTAATTCGTAAATTCGATTAGTAACAACATCCAAATCGGTCAGAGGCGGGCGGGAAGATTTCATCCCCAAGGCTACATTTTCTGCTACTGTTAGTGTATCCACTAACATAAAATGCTGATGGATCATACCAATACCAAGATTGATGGCGTCAGTGGGAGAGTTGATCTTTGCCAAGACATCATTGATGAAAATTTCTCCTTCATCTTGATGATACAAACCGTAAAGGACTTTCATCAAGGTGCTTTTCCCTGCACCGTTCTCACCCAATAACGCATGCACTTCAGAGGCACGCACATCAAAGTCAACATTGTCGTTGGCTAAAACACCCGGGAAGCGCTTGGTGATATTTCGCATTTCAAGCGAGGAAATCGGTGTTCGGCCAGATGGAAGGGTGTTGGAATTTGTCATCAGATTTCACCTGTAGGATGATAATTGAAGATATCGGAAGCCCTTGCGGGCTTCCGATATCTGTTGTTGAATTGATTAACTACCGAATTTCGATCTCGATCAGGCCATTGATGATGTCCTGGATGGTTTGCTCTGCAGCCTCTAATACTTCGGCTGGAATGTCAATTTCAGGATTGAAAGCCATCACCAAACCGCCATTGGCGAGGTCGATGACGAAGGATTTGCCACCAAGCTGATCTTGAGCTCGCAACTCGATGATTTCCTTGAGGACTACTTCCCAATGATAAACCTGGGAGGCCACAACGGTGTCGGTCGCAAATGAAGCCTGGTCAGACTGCGTACCAAACCAATAAATACCGGCTTCTTGGGCTTTTCCAATCGCGCCAACGACCATCTGGGCGGTGCCGGTCAACACATCTGCGCCAGCGGCGATCTGGGTTTCGGCGGCCTCAGCAGCGGCAGCAACATCAGAGAATGAGTTTGTCCATGTTTCCAGAATCAGGATGCTGGGATCAACGGATTGCACACCAGCCACAAAGCCATCCACAAACAGTTTGGCATCGCCGGTGTTGATGGGGCCGATCACACCAACAACTTTTGATTCGGTCATCAACGCAGCCATAACACCCATTACATAGCCACCTTCTTGAGATGCAGCTTCATAAGCGTACACATTGGGAATACCAAAGGTGTCCACCGTGGTGCCCCAAGAGAAGCTGATTTCGGGGAAGTCTGGTGCGATTTCCTGCAATGATGAGCCGTATTGCGATCCATGGGCAATGACCATATCGTAGCCTTGTGAAGCGTAATCACGAATGGCAGCAGCAGCATCATCAACCACAAACATGTTTTCAGAGTACACGAATTGAATGGTATCCTCGCCATATTCTGCCTGAAGGGCAATCATTGCGTCATAAATGCTCTGAGTGAAGGCGAAGTCGTTGATCGCGCTGGGAGAAACGACAGCAAGTGAGAGTTGATCAATCGCTACGGGTTCAATTTCTTCACCCGCAATAATCGCCTGAATGGTGGCTTCAGCAGCAGCTAAAACATCAGCAGGGATGTCAATTTCAGGGTTGAATTGCATCACCTGACCGGCATTGGCCAGATCGGCAATAAAGGATTGTCCGCCCAGTTTACCCTGTGCACGCAGTTCGATGATCTCTTTTAAGATCACTTCCCAGTGATACACCTGGCTGGCAACGACTGTATCCGGGGCAAAGGACGCCTGGTCGGCCTGTGTGCCGAACCAATAACCGCCAGCTTCTTGGATTTTGCCGATTGCGCCAACGACCATTTGGGCTGTTCCGGTCAGCACATCCGCACCTGCGGCAATGTGAGTCTCAGCAGCTTCAGAAGCGAGAGCAACATCGGAGAAGGAGTTGATGTAGGTTACACGGACATCGATGGTGGGATCGGTGGCCAAAACGCCCTCAACAAAACCGTCCACATACAGTTTCGCATCGCCGGTTTCGATCGGGCCAACCACGCCAATGACCTTGCTTTCGGTCATCATTGCGGCCATAACGCCATTCACAAAACCACCTTCATTTGAGGCTGCTTCATAGGCGTACACATTGGGAATGCCAAACGTGTCCACCGTGGTGCCCCAGGCGAAGCTGACTTCAGGAAAGTCTGGTGCAATTTCCTGCAGTGAGGAGCCGTATTGCGAGCCGTGGGCGATAACCATGTCAAAGCCGCTGGCCGCATAATCTCGAATGGCTGCAGCGGCGTCGTCAACCACAAACATGTTTTCCGAGTAAACAAACTCAATCACGTCCTCGCCGTACTCAGCCTGAAGGGCTACCATTGCATCATAGATGCTCTGGGTGAAGGCAAAGTCGTTGATTGAGCTGGGCGAAACAATGGCAATTCGCAATGTTTCGGCTACTTCTGGCTCTTCGACAACTGGTTCTTCCACCACAGGTTGTTCAACCACGGGTTCTTCAGCCGGTGCTTGTTGACCGCAAGCGGTCACAACAAAAACCAAAACCAG
>JBLRWR010000084.1:0-8380 GCA_047921135.1 Candidatus Brevefilum sp. | reverse complement strand
GATTTGGCCCTGGCCAAATCGACCTGCTCCAGGTAGTGTTGATACTGCAGCGAGCGCCCGCGTGAGAGGTAAATCCCGACGGCCATCCCCACCACCAGGATCGGCACCAAAATGGCGATCGTCAGTGCAGCCCTTAATGACAGCCTCGTCTCATCCGCTGAACCGCCTCGCGCCAAGCGTTCTCTGACAAACTGGCCCATAGACGCCTGGGTTCTCCTCCACCAGGCAAAGAAGCGCGCCAAACCCTTTAAACCTTCCTCCCTGACCACGTCCACTTGCTCATCAAAGGACCGGTACGCCTTGCGCGCCTGCCGTGATTTGGAGCGCCGGGTCCGTTTGGGTTTGTCCGGTGTTTCGTCCGGCGTTTCGTCCGGTGTTTCATCCGGTGTTTCGTCCGGTGTTTCGTCCACCGCTTCAGCCTCGGTGTGTTCAATGCTATCCGCTGAAGGCACCGTCGCTTCCTCTGCCCCAGCCTCCGATACCGGCAAGCTGTGCGTGTCCTCCTGCACACTTTCGGGTTCCGGTTCAGGTGCTGGCGGGGGTTCGGCCTCCTGGGACTCTTCCGGCGGGTCAAGCTCTTTATCCCCCTCACCCTCCGGCTGATCATCCAGAGCCGCTTCGTCTGGCTCAGCATCGAGTTGTTCGCTGGGCTCTTCAACCAAAACAGCTTCATCAGGCTTAGCTGGCGCTTCCTCTGCTGTCACAGGTTTGGCTTGATCAGATTGTTCTGGCGCCAGCACCGGCGTACGAACCGTCGTGATTTTGCCTTCGCCCGGCAAGATCTGCACCAGGTCCAGCCGCAAATTGGGCGAGGCCTGGTTGAGCACGCGGCGGCGTAACTGCTCCAGGGTGGGCAGCCCGTCCTTGATCAGCTGGTCTTCCGTCCATGTCTCCGCAGGTGTATCCGTCATGAACAGGAAACCCCCAGCCCCCAATTCCGCCTGGTAGTAGCGGATGTTGGGTGTTCGGCTCAGGCCCAACCCGCGATCCATCTGGCTGGCATCATAAAAATGTTCCAGACCGGCCTGAGTCAGGGCGTAAGCATGGGTGATCCCGCTCTGGGCAATATATACCACCCGGTTATGAAGCGCCGCCAGGTTAATTACCCCGATGAGGGGGGGACCGCTTTTGGCGGATTTCAGGTTCATCTCCATCATGGTCAGGTTGAGGGTTTCAATCAGCGTCCGCAAAGCTGCGGTCACCGACCCGCTGGTCTTGAAAAAGGTCTCCAACAGCTTGGCCAGCCAGGCGTCCTCCAGCTCGGTTGACAGGCTTCCACCATTTCTGGTTTTGAAAGAGACAATCAATAAATCCTCCGCTCGGCTGCGTGCCGCCCGCCGGGGAGAGCTGGCAGCCAGAAAGCCCGTTTGCTGTGGGATAGGCTGCCCTTTTTCTTGGTGAATAGGGATCAATTTGAGATCATACATGCGCACCTGACCAATTCCTTAATTATAATTCACCTTCATTATACACACTCTCAGGCTAAGGTATAATCACATCCATGGAATTTCAACGCTATCATCACTTTGACGACCTGGCACACTTAAAAGGCCCATGGAATGCGCTCCTTCAAGAGAGTGCAAGTCATGTACCATTTCTCACCTACGAATACCTGTGCACCTGGTGGCAGACACGCGGCGGCGGTGAGTGGCCTGAAGACAGCCAGTTGGTGCTCATCACCGCCATGGAAGGCGACCGGTTGGCAGGCATCGCGCCGCTCTTTTACACCCACAATATCCTCGGCCAACCTGCCCTGATGTTCGTCGGCGCCATCGAGGTCTCCGATTTTTTAGATTTCATCGCCAAGCCGGAAGACCTGCCCGCCTTCATCTCTGGCCTGCTGAATTTACTTTTAAATGAGGACGAAATTCCAGCGTGGGAGCTGCTGGACCTGTATAACCTGCTCGACGAGTCGCCCAGCCTGGTTGCGCTGGAAGCCGAGGCAGCGGCCCGTGGCTGGAGTCACCAGCAAATCCACCTTCAGCCAGCCCCCTATGTCCCCCTCGAGGGGGATTACGATTCCTACCTGGCCAGCCTGGACAAGAAACAGCGCCACGAGATCCGCCGTAAATGGCGCAATGTGCAGGACAGTCTGGCAGAGGGCGCTTTCTATACTGTCCACGACCGTGACCAGCTAAAAAACGAGGTCGAGGGCTTCATCGCTATGATGGCCCAGGACCCCAACAAACATGACTTTCTCACCGAAACCATGCGCCAGCACCTGCACAATATCGCCCAGATGGCCTATGATGCCGGTTGGCTGCACCTGTCGTTCTTCACCCTCGATGGCGCCAAAGCTGCCGGGCATTTCTCCTTTCTCTACAATAACCGCCTGTGGCTGTACAACTCGGGCTGGGAATGGGAATTTCGCGAGTTCTCCCCCGGCTGGGTGCACCTGGCGCACCTGATGCAATGGGCAAACGAAAATAACATTAAAGTTGTTGATTTCATGCGCGGGGATGAGAATTACAAGTACAAATTCGGCGGGGTTGACCGGCATATTTACCGGGTGACGCTAACGCCTGAATCCTGAACCCATACGCCAATTGATTACAACCTGATCAATTCATAATTTACCTTCGGTAGGCGCGACTCATGAGTCGCCCCTACTACGTCATAAATGTAATGATCATGCTCCAAAACCAAGTATTTTGCAGGACTAGATTGGCTATTGGTCATAAATTGCTCAATCCAGCCTGGGGTATTTGGGAATAAATATTCCACCTCACAACGTGCTGCTCCCCAACGTTTTTTCTTACAAATTATTAACGCCCCTGACCGCCATCCTTTCTTGACGCTCTTAAACCCTCATGGTACCATTAAGTTTGTGCTATTTTAGCACTCTCATTATGAGAGTGCTAAAATTTAAGCGGAGAAACCCATGAGACTGACCGATCGCCAAAAACTGATCTTCACCCTCGTTATCCACGAACACATCCAAACGGCCCAGCCGGTTGGGTCTAAAACGCTGGTTAAAAAATACAACCTGGCGATGAGCTCGGCCACAGTCCGCAATGAGATGGCCGCCCTGACCGATTACAACCTCCTCAGGCAGCCCCACACCTCCGCAGGACGGGTGCCAACCGAAGAGGGCTATCGCTTCTTCGTCGGCAACCTGATCCACAAGAGCATCCTCCCCACCAATACGCGCCGCACCATTGCGCACCAGTTCTACCAGTCCCGCCAGGACGTGGAACAGTGGCTCAGATTAGCCGCCTCCGTGCTGGCCAATCAATCCCAGGCCGCCTCATTGGTGACCGCACCCCACGCTGAGCGGGCCATCTTCAAACACCTTGAGTTGATTGCCACGCGCGGCCGGCAGGTCTTAATGGTTTTGGTGCTGATGGGCGGCGAGATCCGCCAGCAGTTCATCACCCTGGCAGAAGCTGTGCCCCAGGAACGTTTATCGGAAATTGCCAACCAGATCTCGGACCAATGCGTTCGCTGTGACGCTGAGGGCATCGCCCGATTTCGCACCCGCTTCGACGCCCTGGGACAGGACATCCTGGACATCCTCCTGGCTGAAATGACCCTGATCGAAGAATCTGCCACCGGTGAAATTTACCTGGATGGCATGACTAACGTGCTTTCCGAACCGGAGTTCGCCGAATCGGATGAAGCCCGCCAGGCCCTGCACATCCTCGAAGAACGCTCGCTGTTAGAAAATTTAGTCGCCAGCACCATGCTCAACACCGATGTCGGCGGCATCCAGGTGCTGATCGGCGGCGAGGGCACCTGGGATGAGCTGCGCCAGTGCTCGGTCATCCTGGCCCGCTATGGCGACCCCAACTCCCTGACCGGCTCGGTCGGCGTGCTGGGGCCCATCCGCATGCCCTACGACCGCACCATCTCAACCGTACAATTTGTCGCCAATGTGCTCAGCGACCTCGTCTCTGAGACCCTGGCGGTTTGAACCCAAACTTAACCTCACAGGATTTTTATGCATTACTGGAGCAACTTATGACCAAAGACAAACAAGAAAAAGACCCAAAGAAAGCACACAAAGAAGGTGAAAGCCCGCTTGATGACGGGCAGACCATGATCGCCCTGACCATCGACGAATATGACGCGCTAGAAAAGGAGCTTGAATCCCTCCAGGCCCAGGTCGATGAACAGCAGGACGGCTGGCTGCGCACCCGCGCCGACTTTGACAACTACAAAAAGCGCGTGTTGCGCGATTCAGCCCGCACCCATCAGGATGCCCTGGCTAACGCCACCAAAGCCTTCCTGGTCATCGCCGATGACCTGGAACGCGCCCTCAAAGATAAGCCCACCACGGCCGAGGATGCCGGTTGGGTTAGCGGGATTGAACTGATCTACCAGAAATTGATCAATCAAATTAAAAATCAAGGGGTGGAGCGGATGGAAGTCAACCCGGGGGATGTGTTTGACCCCAACATCCACGAAGCCATCACACAAGAAGAACACCCGGATTTCTCCGAAGGTCAGATCATCGACGTCGTCCAAACCGGGTACCGCATAGCAGACCGCATCATCCGCCCGGCGATGGTGCGCGTCGCCCGATAACACATAACAGGAGGCATAACAACATGGGAAAAATTATTGGAATTGATCTTGGGACCACAAACTCCGTCGCTGCCGTCATGGTTGGCGGTGAGCCTGTCGTGATCCCATCAGCAGAAGGCGAACGGTTGGTCCCCTCCGTCGTCGCTGTGAACAAAAATGGTGAGCGCTTGGTCGGACGCGTGGCCCGCAACCAGGCCATCACCAACCCTGAGAACACCATCTTCTCAATCAAACGTTTCATGGGGCGTAAATTTGACGACCCTGATGTCCAGCGGGCCCTGAAACTGGTCCCCTACCAGGTGGCCAAAGCGCCCAACGGTGATTTGCGCGTCTTGCTGGCTGGTAAAGAATACTCCCCGCCAGAGATCAGCGCCATGATCCTCTCCAAGATCAAACGCGACGCAGAAGCTTACCTGGGCGAGCCCGTCACCCAGGCAGTGATCACCGTGCCTGCCTATTTCAACGACGCCCAGCGCAACGCCACCAAGGATGCGGGTAAGATCGCCGGCCTGGAAGTGATGCGCATCATCAATGAGCCGACTGCGTCCTCCCTGGCCTATGGCCTCGACAAGAAGAAAAACGAGGTCATCGCCGTATATGACCTGGGCGGCGGCACCTTCGATATTTCCATCCTGGATGTGGGCGAAGGTGTGTTCCAGGTGCGCTCGACCAGCGGCGATACCTTCCTGGGCGGCGATGATTTCGACCAGCGCGTCATCGACTATATCGCCGATGAGTTCAAAAAAGAACATGGCATTGACCTGCGCAACGACCGCCAGGCCTTGCAGCGCCTGAAAGAGGCCGCAGAAAAAGCCAAGATTGAACTTTCCTCCACCATGCAAGCCGAGATCAACCTGCCCTATGTCACCGCAGACGCATCCGGCCCCAAACACCTGGTGATGAACCTGACCCGCTCAAGACTTGAACAGCTGACCGATGACCTGGTCACCCGCAGTCTTAACCCGGTTAAAAGCGCGCTCAACGACGCCAATCTCTCCAAGAAGGACGTGGACGAGGTCGTGCTGGTCGGCGGGATGACGCGTATGCCCAAGATCCAGTCTGAAGTTGAGAAATTATTCGGCAAGGAACCCCACAAAGGCGTCAACCCCGATGAGGTGGTTGCCGTCGGCGCTGCCATCCAGGCCGGCGTTCTGGGCGGCGAGGTCAAGGATATCCTCCTGCTCGACGTGACCCCCCTGACACTTTCCGTTGAGACCCTGGGCGGTGTGGCCACACCGCTCATCAAGCGCAACACCACCATCCCCACCCGGGAGAGCCAGGTCTTCTCCACGGCCAGCGACAGCCAGACCCAGGTGGAGATTCACGTCCTCCAGGGCGAGCGGCCTATGGCAGCCAATAACAAATCCCTGGGTAAATTCATCCTCGACGGCATCCCGCCCGCGCCGCGCGGCGTGCCCCAGATCGAAGTGACCTTCGACATCAACGCCAACGGCATCCTCGAGGTGACCGCGTCAGATAAGGCCACCGGGCGCAGCCAGAACATCACCATCACCGCTTCCTCCGGCCTGAGCGAAGATGAAGTCGAAAAAATGCGCCAGGAAGCCGAACTGCACGCAGAGGAAGACCGCAAGCACCGTGACCTGATCGAAACCCGCAACCGGGCCGATAACATGGTCTACTCCGCTGAAAAGACCCTCACCGACCTGGGCGACAAAGTCCCCGCTGACCTCAAAGGCCAGGTGGAAGACGCGGCCGCCAAGGTGCGCGAGGTCAAAGATGGCGAAGATATCGAAGCGATCAAATCAGCCACCGACGCACTGACCACGATCATGCAAAAATTAGGCGAGGCTGCCTATGCGCAAACCGCCGAAAGCACTGCGCCAGACCAGACCCCCCAGGGCGAAACGCCCCAGGATGGACCCGGTGATGACGAAGATGTGGTTGACGGTGAGTTTAAACAGGTTTAAATAGACATCTGATGCGGCGCCCGGGTATACTGCCGGGCGCCGCACAATCCGAGATAATTGACAGCGTCCCCCCAAATGAGTAGACTTATCCGGTTGGAATAAGGCCACATAAAAATTGTGGCCAACGTAGAAATGTAAACAAACGACACATGGCAAAAAGTGATTATTACGAAGTACTGGGCGTCCCGCGTGGGGCAAATGATGACGAGCTGAAGTCCGCCTTCAGGCGGCTGGCGCGCCAGTATCATCCGGATGTCAGCAGTGAACCGGATGCCGAAGAGAAATTCAAAGAAATTAACGAAGCCTACGCAGTGCTATCCGACGGCGAAAAGCGCGCTGCCTATGACCGCTACGGACACGCCGGGGTCAACACCCAGGGCATGCCCGATTTCACCAACATCGACCTCTCAGACATCCTGGAAGGCCTGTTTGGGTTTGGCGGCTTTGGCGGCATGGGCGGCCGCCGCGCTCGCAACGCCCCGCGCCGCGGCGCTGACCTGACCGGTCGGGTTAAGCTGACCTTTGAAGAATCCGCCTTTGGCGTCGAAAAAGAGATCCAGATCACCCGTGACGAATACTGTGAGACCTGCAACGGCTCAGGTGCCAAACCCGGCACCCAACGCCTGACCTGCCCGCAATGCAACGGCCAGGGCGAGGTGCGCCAGGTGCATCAAACCCTGCTGGGCTCTATGGTCCAGGTGGTCACCTGCCCGCGCTGCAATGGCGCCGGCGATGTGATCGAAACCGCCTGCGAGACCTGCAATGGGCGCGGGCTTGAGCGCAAGACGGTCAACAAGCTGGTCACCATCCCGCCAGGCGTGTCCAATGGCGTCCAAATCCGTTTGGCCGGTGAAGGCCAGCCCGGCATCCACGGCGGTCCCCATGGTAATTTTTACCTTGAAATCGAGGTGGAAAAACATGCCTTCTTCCGCCGTAAAGCCGATGACATCCTCCTCGACCTGGATATCAATATTGCCCAGGCTGTGCTGGGAGACGAGATTCGCGTCCCCACCCTTAATGGCGATGTTGAGCTGCGCATCCCCGCTGGCACCCAGCCCGGCAAGACCTTTCGCCTGCGCGGCCGGGGCATCCCCCACCTGCGCGGCTCCGGCACCGGGGATCAGTTGGTGACGGTATCCGTACAAATCCCCACCCGGCTGAGCAGTGAACAGCGCGAGCTGTTTGAACAGCTGGCCAAGACCATGGATCCAAATATCAAGATCCAGGATCAAAGTTTTCTGGAAAAATTGCGTGAGGTGTTTGGTGGCTGAAGATGATAAATCGGTCCACTGGATCGAAGTTAAACTTGTCTCTGATGGTGAAATAGCCGAAGCCCTGGCCGAAGTGCTGGGGCGTTTTGTTTCCAACGGTGTTGTGGTTGAGGCGGAGACGCGCTTCAACCCCACCACCCAGGAAAACGAACCCACCGGCGGCGTAATCGTGTTTGGCTACCTGCCAGCCGATGACGCTTTAGAGGCAAAGCGCCAAAAATTAGAAGAAGCCCTCTGGCATCTGGGCCAGATCGCCCCGCTGCCCCCGGTCCAATACCAGCCCATCTACGATCAAGACTGGATGGCCGCCTGGAAGGTTCATTACCACCCCATTCCCATTGGCGAAAACCTGCTGATCACCCCCGCCTGGCGGGAACCGGTGGAAGGCGAAACCCGCCTGGTGGTGCGCATCAACCCGGCCATGGCCTTTGGCACCGGCACGCACCCCACCACCCAGCTCTGCCTGCGCCTGATGGAGCGCCATTTCATCCCCGGCATCCCCGTGATCGATGTCGGCTGCGGCTCGGGCATCCTGTCGATTGCCGCCCTGCGGATGGGCGCATCCCATGCCTTGGCCGTGGACGTGGACGCCCAGGCTGTGACCGCAACCCTTGAAAACGCGCATCTCAATCAAATCGACGCCGCTCGCCTGGA
>JBLRWR010000083.1:0-8452 GCA_047921135.1 Candidatus Brevefilum sp. | reverse complement strand
GGTGGCAGATCAGGCTGTCACCCTGCTGTATGCCATCCTGTGGCTGGTGACGGGCTGGTCTGCCGGGTTGAGAACCTGGCTGGTGAGCCTGGTTGACCATGATTGGTTTGTTGTGGCAGGGTTTGCGATAGTCTTCGGCGGGATTTATTTTCTGCTGAACTTGCCCATGAGCTATTATGCCGGTTTTCTCCTGCCGCACCGCTTTGACCTGTCGACACAATCGCTTAAAGACTGGCTCATCGACCAGTTGAAGGGCCTGGCGGTGGGTGCAGTGTTGGGCTTGATCTTAATTGAGCTGGTATACCTGATCCTGCGGTTAACCGGCGATAACTGGTGGTTGTGGCTGACCGGCGGTATGCTCTTGTTCAGTGTGTTGCTGACCAATCTGGCGCCGGTGTTATTGATGCCGATCTTCAATAAGTTCACGCCCCTGGGGGAAGAGCATGCAGACCTGGCTGAGCGCCTGGTGAGGCTGGCTGAAAAAGCCGGCACCCAGGTGAGGGGGGTGTACAAGATGGATATGTCGCGCCGCACCAAGCAGGCCAATGCCGCCCTGACGGGGCTGGGCAATACCCGGCGCATCATCCTTGGCGATACGCTGATTACCGAATTTTCACCCGATGAGATCGAAACTGTACTGGCCCACGAGCTGGGGCACCATGTGAACCACGACATGGCCTGGCTGATCGGGTCTGGCACGCTGTTCACGGGGTTAGGTTTTTTCCTGGTCTCCCTGGCGATGGAGTGGGCCATCTCCGCCTTTGGGCTGACTGGTGTGGCCGACCCGGCTGGCCTGCCCGCATTGATGATTTTGCTTTCCTTTTATCAGCTGATCATCATGCCCGTCGATAATGCGATTTCGCGCTGGCGGGAAAGGAAGGCGGATAACTATGCCCTCAACGCAACAAATAAGGCCGAAGCGTTTGCCTCGGCCTTCACACGGCTTGCGAACCAGAATTTAAGTGATGTGGATCCGGAGCCCTGGGTGGTGTTCCTGTTTTATAACCATCCACCCCTGGGCGCCCGTATCGCCAGGGCTGAAGCCTGGCAGGGCGCTGAGCCCGGGTAATGCCTTATTGGCGTTCGAAGGGCGTCCCCAGCGCAGCGGGTGGCTGTGAACGCAATGAGCGGATCAGCTTTTTGACCCGGTTTCTGACCCCGTCTGGCAAGGTGGCCAACACCCTGGACATCCATTCTGTATTGCCCAAATTGACCAGCAAGAGTGTCAGGATCATCAGGGGGAATGGGGCCACTTGCAGTACCTGTGAGGGGATAAAGGTCCATGAGGACTGCAACACCAAACCCAGCCACTGCAGGAAAGCAAACAGGTAAGCCCCGAAGGCGACCCGGATTGGGTTCCAACCGCCAAAGATGGTGATCGCCAAGGCGATCCAGCCGATGCCGTCCAGGCCGGTGATGGTGCCCTTCCAGCCGGCCTTCACGCTCAGAGTATAGAGCGGCCCGGCCAGGCCCACCAGGGCGCCGCCCAGGATGGTGTAAAAATAGCGCATGCGCTGCACATTAGCCCCGCGCACATAGGCAGCGGCTGGCTTTTCACCAATACCCTGCAGCATCAAGCCGGGCCTGGTTTTATAGATCCAGAACCAGGCCAGGATGATCAGGATAATGCTGAAATAGGTCATCAGGGATTGCTGAAACACCAACGGACCGATGATGGGGATTTGCCGCAGCAGCGGGATCGGCGTGGACAGCATAATCGGACCCTGGCGGCCCATGATGGGGTTGCCCAGGAAATAGGCCAGGTCGCGGCAGGTGATGGTCAGGATGAACCCGACAGCGACCTGGGATTGTTTTAAAGTGATGCTGCTGAAGGCCACAATCGCAGAGACCAGTGCGCCCACCAACGCGCCGGCCAAAAAGCCCAGCAGCAGGCTGTTTGTTTCTGTCGCCACCCAGAAGCCCATCATGGCAGAAAGGATGATCAACCCGTTCAGTGAAAGGTTGATCACGCCTGCACGTTCGGTCAATGTTTCACCGACGGAGGCCAGGACAATCGGCGCGCCTGAGGCAATCACGCCGGCTAAACCTAAAAGAATAATGTCTCCTGACATAAGAACTCCTAGTTCTTTCCCAATACCTTCTGTTTGACGCCTTGCATCAACAGGATGAATAACACCAGGGTACCCTGGATCACGCCGGATAAGGTGGAATCCAGTTTCATTACGATCGGCAGCTGGATGCCGCCAATATTCAAAGCAGCGAAAAACAGGGCAATGGGCGCAACCCAGATCGCCTGGTAATTGATCAGCATGCCGATCATCAATCCCATGAAGCCGTAACCGCTGGATATTGCGGGAATCAGGCGGTGGTAAACGGCGACGACTTGCAGCGCACCGGCTAATCCGGCGAACAAACCGCACACCAAAAACGAGAGCAGCATATGCTGCCAGGTGGGGATGCCCAGTCGGAAGGCGGATTTAATGCCCTTACCGACGGCCTTCAGCCGCAAACCAAAATGGGTGCCCTGCAGCAGGAAATAGATCACCACCAACCCAAGGACTGTCAGTCCGATCGAATACCAGCTGAAGCGATAATTTTGGAAGGTAGGCAGCCAATATTCAACCGGGAAAGGTTCTGTGCCGCTCATTGAGGCAACCCCTGGCCGGCTCCAGGCGCCAAAGATCAGACCGATGTTGAGCGCTGTGGCGATGAAATTGAGCCCCAAACCGCCGAAAATCTCGTTTACACCCCCAAACACTTTTAACATACCGGCCAGGACAGCCCACACCGCACCGCCCACCATCCCCGCTAAAATTGATATGATGATCACAAAAATTGGGTCAACTGAGGTATCTAAAAACAGGCGAATCACACCGGTGGTGAAGATTGCTCCAATGGTGATTTGACCTTCAATGCCGATGTTCCACAAGCCGGCAGTGAAGGTGACCAGCACGCCACAGGTGGCTAACGCCAGGGGCACCCAGGCGACGAGCACACTGGCAATGCGGATGTCGCTACCAACGGCACCCTGCCAGATCAGGCTGAAGGCCTGCAAGGGGTTTGCGTCAATCAAGACCAAAATCAGTGAGATGAACCCAAACGCCAGAACCAGGCCCCCTAATTGAAACAGGATGGATAAACTACGGATGCGAGATTGCTTCATAAGTCTCCTCATTATCCAACGCTCGATCCCAGCCTTTCCCACCGATCAGCTGGCCCAATTGCTCCAGGCTGATCGAGGCTGAATCTTGCGGTTTTGATACACGACCGCTGAAAAACACCAGGATACGGTCGCTATAACGTAGAATTTCGTCGAGATCTGCAGAGATGAAGAAGATGGAAGTACCGTTTACGCAGCGCTCCTTCAATTTATCCCACATGTAGATGGCCGATTCGATATCCAACCCGCGGGTGGGATGTTCCAGCAGGATGATGGAGAGGGAATCCTTCAACATGGATAAGGACGCCCTTTGCTGGTTGCCGCCTGATAAGGATTCTACAGGCGTCTCAGGCTGGCCGATGATGTGGTATTCATCTATCATCTGCTCCGTTATATCGCGGAATAGTGTTTTATCAATGAATAATTGCTTTTTTTCATCCGAAACCAGGGTGAAGTGCTCTGCCAGGGTCAGGCCGGGCACCAGGCCTTCTTCCAACCGTGAGGCGGGCAAAAAGGCCACCCCGTGGCGCATGAATTCGTGGTAGGTCTTACCTGTCAGGTCTTCCCCATTGACGATCACCCGGCCGGAAACCGGGCGCAAGAGGCCCGCGCACGCCCTGAGGAGCATATCCTGGCCGCTGCCTTCCATGCCTGCCAGGCCGATCACCTCACCGGCGCGCAAGCTGAAATTGACGTTTTCGATCGTGATGGGGTATTGCTCAACAAAAAGGTCCTGCAGCTCAAACACCACCTCTTCTTTGGCCAGGGGTTTGGGATCTTTGAGCACGATCAGCTTGCCAAACATCATCTCAACCAGTTGATCGGTGTCGTATGGCGCGTCAACCTCGCCAACCAGGTCCCCTTTCCTTAGAATGGACACTTTATCGCACAAAACCTCCACATCTTCCAGCTTGTGGGAGACGAAGATGATCGTTTTTTCCTGCTGGGCCAAAACTTTCAGGGCAGCAAACAATTTTTCTTTCTGCTGAATGCTGATGCCCGTGGTCGGCTCATCCAGGATCAACACTCGGGCGCCCAGCCATAACAGGCGCAGGATTTCCAGTTGCTGGCGTTCACCAACGGTGAGGGCATCGACATAGGCGTAGGGATCGAGGGAAAAGCCAAACTGTGCCTGTAAGGTTTGAAATTCCTTGATGACGTCTTTGTGGGAGGGGATCAGCCCCCCGGATTGGCCAACGATGAAATTATCGATCACCTGCATGGGCGGAAAATCAAGGGGATCCTGATGCAGCATTCCGATCCCATATCTAATGGCATCCGCTGGTGAATCGATCTTAACCACCTTATCATCCAGGTAGATCTCGCCTGAATCGGGCTGGATAAAGCCGGAGAGGATCTTCATCAGCGTGCTCTTGCCGGCGCCATTCTCGCCGAGAATGCCGTAGATCATGCCGCTGGCGATATTGAAGGAAATATCCGCGTTGGCATGCACTGCGCCAAAATGTTTGTTGATGTTGTTAAATCCAATTTTCATAGTTTAATGTCTTATATTCTAAAATGGGGAAGACATAAGGGTCTTCCCCATTGTTGTCAGTAAGGGTTGGATTACTCTGAACGACCTTCGATACCTTCCAGCAATTGCGGCAGGTACCAGATCTCAACATCCGTGGCCACTTCACCATCAGCCAGGAAGGTTGTCCCATCCTGGAAGTTCAAGGGGCCGACCCACAGGTTCAGGCCGCCAGCCAATTCATCGATGAATTGCTGCAGAAATACTTGTGCATCGGGCGACATACCGGGGCCGCTGAGGTAACCAATGGCGGTGGTGTTGTGATTATTGATATCACTCCAGTCGGGGGGCAACCACTCAAAGGCGGATTCCCAGGTGCCCTGGACTGCTTTGGTGATGTGACGCAGGTAGGCCGGTCCCCAGTTGTACCACGGGACGCCCAGGCACACATCGGGTGCCTCATCACATGCACCTTCATAGTCATAGGGGATGGCATAGACGAGGTTGCCTTCTTCTGTGGCTTTGCGTGCTTCGACCAGGGCTTCGGTGGTGTCAATGCCTGAAATAATCACATCCACACCGGTGTTGATGAATTCGTTGGCCACCTGGGTGGGGTCCTCGGTGAAGCCGGGGATATTGAACCAGAAGCCAATCCAGGTGACACGGAAGTTCAGGTCACTGGGATCATTGCCGAGGTAGTTTTCCCAGCAGTATTGGGCGCCTAAGCGTGTTGCTGCGACCAGGCGGCGTGTCTCTTCGTTGATTAATGGGCCAAGATAACCGATTGAACCCGTTTGCGTGTGCAGGGCGGCGTCACAGCCAGCGATCATCTTGCCATATTCCATCTCGCCCATCACGTTGACCATGTTATCGAGGGGGATGAAGTTCTCACCCTCAGCCCACTGTGTGTCGCCAGAGGCGTGAATGACGTAAATATCAGGGTTGTTGCGGGTGAATTCAACGGCGTCGTCCTTCATGTCATCCGAGTTGAAGATGATCAATTGGGCGCCCTGGGCTACCAGCTCTTCAGCCAGTTGGTCGGCGGTTGTACCGGGGCGGTCAGCGGTGTTGACCACATCCAGGTAGATCATGCGGGTGCCGGGAAGGTTTTCTTCCACATACAGGCCACCTTCATAGTGCGCCTGGCTCCAGCCGCGGTCGTTGTAGGGGCCGACCATCAGGATGCCGAAGACAAATTCTTCCGGCTCTTCAACGGGTTCTGGCTCTGCAACCTCTTCTACGGGCGCCGGCTCTTCAACCGGTTCTGCTGCGGGTTGACAGGCTGTTAGGATCAGCGCGCTGATCATTAAAACAGCAATCATCAAAAATATGGACTTCTTCATTGTTCATTTTCTCCTTCAAAACTAATTGATTTGACAGGTTTGGGTTGGATCCTTTTAATTATTTGAGCTGTTTAGCATCACCTCCATCCGTTACACATCAACAAAATCATCGTTTACGTTGGTTAAACCACAGTACTACCTACGTGCTGCCAAAGGTTTGCCCTTGTAGCATAAAAAACCATGTTTTGGATGGCATCTCTAATTGTACATGAAAATTGCGATTGTTGCGGATATATTTTCATAATATGTTGGTGTTTGCCCGCATTTAACAATACGTCTTAAGGGGTCACGATCAAATCCACAATTTGTGGCGGTTGACCGGGTTTCAACGCCACCAGGCCACGGTTGGAAAGGTGCAGTTCCTCGATCACGATCAGGCCTAACAAGCTCAGGGTCATTTCGAAGGCTTCATGGGGGCAGCCGGCCATCTTCAACGCTCGTTCAACTTCAGCGACCTGTTGGGCGGCTACAGCGATCGGTTCCAGGGACATGATGCCAGCCAGGGGCAGGGGCATCACCGTTTCAACCGATCCATTGACGACGATGCAGATTCCGCCGCCCGCTTCGATGAGCGTATTGGCTGCCAGGGCCATGGCCTGGTCATCACTGCCAATCACCATCAGGTTATGGCAGTCATGCGAGACAGTCGATGCATAGGCGCACCCAGGGTTGAACTGGGTGCCGGTCACAAATCCGAGCCCTTTGGTGCTGGTGACGGCGGGATTTTGATCGTGGCGGTAGAAGAGGGCCGCTTTTAAGATGTCCCTGGTGAGGTCGGCGGACAATCTGCCGTTGTGGGCGCGCATCTCCACGATTTCCTCTTCGGTATGCACCATGCCCGGGAACACCCGCATCACCCGTACCCTGACCGGGTTATTTTCCACCGGGATGGCAAAGTCCTGTGCGGTCAGGGTGGGCAGGTGGATTGACTTTACCGCCCAGGCTGGATAGTCAAAAGCCGGGATGTTAATCTTGAGCTGCCCGCCCTCGGCCACCAGGTCCCCATCGGTATAGACCTGGTCAATGGTCAGCGCCTCTAAGTCGCTGACCAGCAGGATGTCGGCTGCCCGGCCGGGTGAGATCGAGCCGATCCAGCGGGCTTTCTCCAGCATCTGGGCTGGGTTAATCGTCACCATTTGGATGGCGAGCATCGGCGGGAGGCCCAGGCTGATCGCCTTGCGCACCACGCGGATGAGGTGTCCCGCTTCGTGGATGGTGGCGGAGGATACATCATCGGTGACCATGGTGAACATGCGGGTATCGATCTCGGGGTTATCGAGGATGGCGGGGATCAGGTTTGGCAGGTCTAACCAGGCGGTGCCATAGCGCTGCTGGGCGTACATGCCCAATTGTGCTCGGCGCAAGGTGCCTTCGGCTGTGGTGCCCTCATGGCAGGCAGTCAGGCCGGAGGCGATGAAGGCATTTAGTCCCTGGTTGAGGTCCAGGTTGGCGTAGTGCCCTGTAAGCACAAACCCAGCCTTTAATCCCTGGGCAGTGATGGCATGCACATTCGGGTCGCCGTAGATTACACCGGGGAAGTTCATCTGTTCGCCTTGCAATTGAACCCAGCCCTTTTGATAGGCTTCAGCCACATCTGCCGCCGAAATGGTTGCACCGGCATCTTCAAAGCCGGGGATGGAGGGCACACACACCGGCATGGCCAGCAGGACTTTTAGGGGCAGTTCTTCGGCGATATTGTGGAAGAGTTCCACCGCACGCAAGCCCAGCACGTTGGTGACCTCATGGATGTCGGGGCAGATGGTTGTTGTGCCCTGCGGTAGGACGCCAGCCGCAAAACTGGGCAGGTCGACCATGGCGCTTTCGACGTGCATGTGGCTGTCGATGAACCCGGGCACGAGGTAGCGCCCGGCGGCATCGACCACCTGGGTGTTCTCATCTGCCAGGACGTCGCTGGCATCGCCAACCAGGGCGATCCATCCATGACGAACGACGACGTCGACGTTTGGTTGAAGCTGGGCGGTATTGACGTTTACCAGCGTCCCGTTGCGGATGATCAGGTCGGCGGGTTGGCGTCCCATGGCCGTGGCAGCCAGGTCCTGGGTGATTTCGTGGTGGGGTTTGCGCGTGTGCACTGCTGTCATGTGAGTTTGTCCTCCATATTGTAAAGTCTGTGGGGTTTTGGCGGCCCGGTGTGCTGGCTAAACCACAACAGGTGAAAGGTTTTTTGATTTTGTTGCAGGATTATAGGTTGAGAGGGTGAATTCAGGTGTTGGAATATGACCGATATTACCAGTAACATAAGCGACGATAGTTCTTGGTGCCAGGGTTGTGAACAAAAGATTGGGTGAGCTGTTCAAACCCCGCAAAGGATTGCGATCTGCTGGGCAGATTGGTTTTGAGTGCCTGCCGAGAAATTAATGAAGCGGTCCCTCGCAGGCTGAAGTGTAATGCCCATAATGGTATCACAAATTTGGGGAGTGGGGATTAGGGAAATCGGTATGAGGCGATTTAGAATTAGGCAATTAGGAATTAGGCAATTAGGAATTAGGCAATTAG
>JBLRWR010000082.1:0-8460 GCA_047921135.1 Candidatus Brevefilum sp. | reverse complement strand
CCTGGTTGAAGAACACCAGGTTCCTGGTTTCTTCATCAAACGGCAAATCCCGGAAGGTATCAAGCTGATCGTCGCTGACGGAAAAGATAACCGGCTGGCCGCAAAGGTGCATGTGCGCCTGTCGCTCACAGCTGGCGAAGAAAGCGCATTCCTGGTGGAACTGAACAAAGCGCTTGAGGGTAATGCAGATGATGAGGGCATGAACCAGGCTGGTACACTGCTCAAAGCTGCAGAAAAACCCTGCATCGTTTATGGTAAAACTTTTGCAGCAAACGCCGACGAGGTTGCCCTGAAGCACCTGGTGGCCGTAGCAGAGGCCCTTGGCGCAGCGCTGATTGGGGTCAAAGGTGAGGCCAACAGCATGGCTGCTGCCCAATTAGGATTGGAAGCACCTTTCACGCCTAATGGTTACCAGGCCGCGTTTGTAGTGCTGGGTGACGAAAACCCGACCCAAAAATTGACCAAACGGCTGGAAGAGATCCCCTTTGTCGTTGCCCAAGCAGCTTACTACTCCCAATTAACCGGCAACGCAGACGTTGTCATGCCGGTCACTATGTGGGCAGAGCAAGCAGGTACTTATCTAAGCCTGGACGGCCGCTTGCAGCCCTTTGAAAAAGCACTGGATGCGCCAGAGGGTGTGTTGACCTCACACGAAGCCCTGCTTAAAGTGGCAGAAACCCTTGCTGTCAAGCCGGCTACCGATTGGAAGGCCAGCCTGACCAAGCGAACACCCACTGTTGAGATCCAGACTGTTTAAAGCTGGCTTGTTCCATCTCAATGCATGAATTGAAAGGACAAAACGAATGGCAAAACCCAAAGTAGCGTCGGATTGGCTGTGTGGATGCGCAGGATGTCACATGTCATTCCTTGATATCGACGAACGGATTTTAAAAATAGTTGAACTGGTTGATCTGCGAGCGACCCCCATTACCGACCTCAAAGCACCCGATGTGGATGGCGTGACTGTGGGCATTTTGGAAGGCGGGATCGCCAACACCCATAATGAACATACGGCTATACGAATGCGTGAACGATGCAAAATTCTAGTGGCTTTGGGTGATTGCGCAGTGTTTGGCGGCGTGCCTGCCATGCGCAACTTCTTCGGCGAAGAAGCCGCCTTGCAGCGAGCTTATGTTGACGCCGAAAGCAATGACAGCGAAGGCAAAATTCCCAGCAGCCCCGAACTGGCACAGATGACCCGGGTCAGGGCGGTTAACGAAGTGGTCAAGGTGGATATCCACATCCCTGGATGCCCACCGCATGCGGATGTCATCTTCTACGCGCTGGCTGAGCTGGCAGAGGGTCGCATCCCCGAAATTAAAGATGATATGTTGCATTGGCATTAGGAGGTGAATTAATGGTTGCAGAAAAAATAACAATTGATCCAGTGACCCGCATTGAGGGTCATGCAAAAGTGACCATCCACATGAATGACAATGGTACCGTGGACCATGCTTATTTTCATGTGAATGAATTTAGAGGTTTTGAAAAGTTTTGTGAAGGCCGTATGGTGTTCGAAATGCCTTCCATCACCCCGCGCATCTGCGGAATCTGCCCGGTCAGCCACCATTTAGCTGCGGCCAAAGCTGGCGATAAAGTCATGGGTGTTGAACCCCCCCGTACAGCTACCCTGCTGAGGGAGCTGATGCACATGGGTCAGATCATCCAGAGCCATGGCATGCACTTTTTCGAACTGGCAGGGCCAGACTTGATCCTCGGCTTCGATGAAGATCCCGCCATCCGCAATGTGGTTGGTTTGATCGGCGCGAACCCCGAGCTGACTTTGCGGGCTGTGGAGCTGCGTGCCTATGGCCAGGATATTATCTACCAGGTGGGCGGGCGTCGCATCCACCCGAATTTTGCCATACCTGGCGGCGTCAACCATGCGCTAACCCCCGAAAAACGAGATCACATGCTCGCCGGTCTGGATAAAGCCATTGAAACGACACAAATCGGCCTGAAAGTGATGAAGGACTGGGCGGATGCTAATATCGAAGATATCGAAAAATTCGCCGTCTTCCACACCGGCTATTTTGGTTTGGTGACCCCTGAAAACGGGTTGGAGCTTTATGACGGCGATATCCGCCTAGTGGGCAAAGACGGCAAAGAATTAGAACTCTTCAGTGCGCAAAACTACCTCGATATCATTGCCGAGCGCGTGCTGGACTGGTCTTATCTCAAATTCCCCTATTACAAAAAGATGGGTTGGCCGGATGGCGTTTACCGTGTAGGCCCATTAGGCCGATTAAATGCCATTGATAAAATCGACACGCCTCTTGCCCATGAAGAATGGTTAACCTATCGCCAAATTAACGATGGCAAGCCGGTCTTCCAAACATTGTATTACCACTATGCACGCCTGATCGAGGCTTTATTTGCAGCCGAGCGTGTGCGTGAGCTTTTGGATGACCCGGATTTGCTCGGGAATGACATTATGAACCGAAGATTCAATTTCCAGGGCGAAGGCGTGGGCGTGATTGAAGCGCCGCGCGGCACCTTGCTGCACCATTATTGGGCTAAACCCAATGGGCAGTTAGAACGGGTCAACCTGATCGTCTCCACTGGCCACAACAACTGGGCGATGAGCGAAGCGGTGGATTCGGTAGCAAAAACCTATGTCAAAGGCCCCGATGTTCAAGAGGGCATGCTCAACCGGGTTGAGGCTGCCATCCGTGCCTATGACCCCTGCCTTTCCTGTTCAACACATGCCATCGGCCAGATGCCGATTGCAATTGACGTGCTCAATCCCCAGGGTGATGTCATTCAAACCTTGAAACGCGACTGATCATAACAAGATCACATAACTACTCCCCCCTCCTTGTACAATCTCACCTGAGGGGGGAGTAATGATTAAGCTCAATAATTTCAGGAAAATAATGAACGCTGAAACATTGGTAATTGGATATGGAAATGCAGACCGCCAGGATGATGGCGTGGGCTGGCATGTTTTAAAGCACCTGGCTGAAAAAATTGGCAGTACCATCCCAGAAGACCCGGGTGCACCGATCGAAATCTCCAGCGAAAAAGTTGACCTGCTGTTCATCTTGCAGATTTTTCCTGAATTGGCACAAACCCTCGCCCAGTACAAGCGGGTTTGCTTCGTTGATGCACACACGGCTGAAATCAAAGATGAGATCGCCTGGAGTGAGCTCACCCCTGCCTATGAGCGGTCACCGCTCACCCATCATATGTCGCCCAAAACCGTCTTATCGATCACAGCCACCATCTACGATCATGTTCCCGAAGCAGTTTTGGTGTCCATCCGGGGGTTTAGCTTCCAATTTGAGCGTGAACTCAGCCCGAAAACAGCAGCCCTGGCCGAAGAAGCGACCCATCGGATTTGGGATTGGGTCACAGCCTCGTCACCCAGCGCGTGATGCTTGTCACGCAGGCATAATGACATAATACAATTTTATTTTTTTACATTCGAAAGTAATTTTATAAGGCACCTTACGTAGCAGGCTCATTATTCAAAAGGGCGTCTGATGCTCAACCAAGCTGAAATCACAACAGCCATTAATTCCATCCCCTGGTTTTTCGATCTGTCTCAAGAGAGCATTAACCGTTTAATTTCCATTGCAGATGTCATTTCTCTGGAACCTGGCCATGTGATCTTCAGTGAAGGTGACCAACATCCTTATTTTTACTTGGTTTTAGAGGGGAAGGTTCACCTGGAGAGCTTTGTTCCTGGCCAGGGGTCCCTGCCGCTCTTTACCGCTGAGTCCCTGGATGTGCTTGGCTGGTCAAGCCTGACCCCGGTTGTTCGGCAGATGTCGAGCACTGCTGTTGTGTTAGCTCCCACAAAACTCCTCAGATTCAATGCACAAACCCTGATGGCCTGCTGTGAATCAGATTGCGAACTGGGCTTTGTGATCATGCGGCGTTTGGCTAATATTATTGCCTCGCGGCTGCTCACCCACCGCTTGCACTTGTTAGAAATCATTTCTGGCCAGAAATAAATCACCCTAAATCTATAATTTTTATCAAATAAGTACTATACTTAAATAATGCACGAACTCTCTGTAACCGAAAGCGTACTTGAAATCGCCTGCAAACACGCACAGGAAGCACAGGCAGCCAAGGTGACAGATATTCACCTGGTGATTGGGCGCTTATCCAGCATTGTGGATGACTCGATCCAGTTCTACTGGAATTTGATCAGCAAAGATACGTTGTGCGAAGATGCCCAACTGCACTTCACACGAACACCCGCCGAACTGGTCTGCCTGGATTGCCAGCACCAGTATCAGCTGGCAAATGACCTCACTCCCTGCCCCAACTGCAGCAGCGCCCGCATCCGGGTGCTATCAGGCGACGAGTTCCATTTAGAGAGCATCGAAATTGAAAGGTAATGATGTCAGAAAAGCGCATCACCATTGTCGAAAAAATTTTAGACGCCAACGACCGTCTGGCCACTGAAAACCAACGCCGGTTGGACCAAAAAAACATCTATGCCATCAACCTGATGGCCTCGCCTGGCGCGGGGAAGACCAGTTTCATTTTGGCAACCATCAACGCCCTGCTGGATCAACAGGTAAAAATTGGCGTAATTGAAGGCGATACCGCCCCGGTGACCATCGATGCGGATAAAATCATTGCGGCAGGCATGCCCGCAGTGCAGGTCAACACTGGTGGCGAGTGTCACCTGGATGCCGTTATGGTTGAAAACGCGCTCGATCAACTGCCCTTGGAAACACTGGATCTGATCGTTGTCGAAAATGTGGGCAACTTGATCTGCCCGGCAGCCTTCAACCTGGGCACCCACAACAATGTGCTCATCGCCAGCGTTCCCGAAGGCGACGATAAGCCATATAAATACCCGAATATCTATCGCGGCCTGGATGTGCTGATCATCAACAAGATCGACCTTCTGCCGTATGTCGATTTTGATATGGACTACTTCCGCCAGGGGGTTGAAATGCTCAATCCTGGCCTGGTGACCTTCGCCTTATCCTGTAAAACCGGGGAAGGCCTTGAAAGCTGGTTGACCTGGCTGAAATCGAAATTGCCGCAAAAATAACCTCAACTCAAATGACATTCCTCAGCCGCCATATTCACATCAACGGAATTGTCCAGGGCGTTGGCTTTCGGCCGTTCATTTACAATCTGGCAACCAGCCACAATCTGACAGGCTGGGTCAGAAACTCTGCCAGCGGTGTGGATATTGAAGTCAGCGGCTTACCGCCAGATTTGGACGCGTTCGTGGATGCCATCCAGGGTAATGCGCCCCCCTTAGCACAAATCGATTCGATTGAGACGCGCACCATCCCACACCGTGAATTTGATGCCTTCCACATCATCCACAGCGAAGACAAACCCAGCGACTTTATCCCCGTCTCGCCGGATATGGCAGTGTGTGGGGATTGCCGATCAGAGCTTTTTAACAGCAACGACCGCCGCTATCGCTACCCGTTCATCAACTGCACCAATTGCGGACCCCGCTTTTCAATCATCAAAGACATCCCCTATGACCGGCCGAACACAACCATGGCCGCCTTTGAATTGTGCCCCGATTGCCGCTCTGAGTATGAAAATCCACAAGATCGGCGATTTCATGCCCAGCCTGTTGCATGCCCGCTATGCGGACCGCACATTTGGCTGGAAATGGAGCCAGGGGAGCGCGCAGTTGAACAAGGTGGTGCCATTCAAGCCGCCCGACAGCTATTGAAGGAAGGCAAAATCCTGGCAATCAAAGGCCTGGGCGGCTTTCACCTGGCGTGCGATGCCACCAACCCGGTTGCCGTTGCCAGGCTTAGGCAGCGCAAGCAGCGCCCTGCCAAGCCCTTTGCCCTGATGGCTTTTGATGTTCAAACCTTAAATCGGTACGTTTACCTCACCCCTGCGGCCGAGAACCTGCTCACCAGCCCCCAAGCGCCAATATTGTTAATGCCTTCCAGGCCTGGTACAGATCTGGCGGAAAGCATTGCGCCCGGGAACAACAAACTGGGCTTCATGCTGCCCTATACCCCCTTACATCTTTTATTACTGGAGCCCGAAGAAGGCTTTCCCATGGCATTGGTGATGACCAGCGGAAACCGGGCGGAAGAGCCTGTCATCCATCAAAACCAGGCCGCGCGGGAAAAATTGGCTGATATTGCCGATGCTTTCTTAATGCACGACCGCCCCATTCACCGCCGGATTGACGATTCAGTCTTTATGGTGGTTGAAGACCACCTTTATCCCATCCGGCGCGCCAGAGGCTATGCGCCTAACCCCATCCGGTTAACACAGCCTTTACCCCAAGTGTTAGCCGCCGGACCCCAAATGAAAAACACCTTTTGCCTTACCCGGGATAAATATGCCTTTATCAGCCATTACATCGGCGAAATGGAAAACTGGGAAACGTTTCAAGATTATCAAGGATCCATTCGGGATTATCAGCGCCTGTTCCGTATTCAACCAGAAGCCATCGGGTATGATCTTCATCCGGATTACATGGCGACCCGTTATGCCCAACAAAGGGCACAAACGGATCAGTTGCCTGCTTTTCCTGTTCAACATCACCATGCGCACCTGGCAGCTTGTATCACTGAACACGGCCTGGATCCGCTGGAGTCCATCGCTGGTTTGATCTTTGATGGCACTGGTTACGGCCTTGATGGAACGATCTGGGGCGGTGAAGTATTGGTTGGCAACAGCCTCGACTTTAGCCGCGAATTTTCTCTAAAGCCCCTGCCCCTGCCTGGCGGTGATCTGACGATCAGCAAGCCTGCCCGGATGGCCCTCAGCATACTGTGGGCTTATGACCTGCCGTGGCAAGAAAAACTACCCCCTGTGCAAGCCCTGACCGACCGGGAACGCACGGTTTTGCTGACCCAATTGGAACAACAGGTCAACACACCTATGACCTCCAGCATGGGGCGTTTGTTTGATGCGGTTTCTGCATTAATCGGCGTTCGCATGGAAATTTCCTATGAAGCCCAAGCCGCCATTGAGCTGGAAGCGTTGGCGGATGAAGCTGAGATGGGGTATTATCCATGGCAATTAGAAGGCTCGCAGATTAATATGCGGGCATCACTGGAGGCTATCCTGTCTGACCTGGCCAAGGGTGAGACCCAAGCGGTCGTCTCAGCCCGCTTCCACAACACCATTGCCCATTTGTCGCTAGCGCTTGCCGAGATGATCCGTGAGCGTTTCAAAATTAACCGGGTGGCGCTCTCGGGCGGTGTCTGGCAAAATGGGTATTTATTGCACAGAACCCTGCCGCTGTTAAGAAATGCGGGTTTGGAGCCGCTCATCCATCATCGGACACCCCCCAACGATGAATGCATCGCTTTGGGGCAGGCTATCATCACTGCTTATCGGTATCAAAATACTAAGGAGTAAATTATGTGCCTCGGCATACCAGGAGAAATAAAATCCATTTATGAAGACCACGGCACCAAAATGGCTCAGGTCGACTTTGGCGGCGTCAGCCGAGAGGTGTGCATCGAGATGATCCCGGAAGCACAACCTGGCGATTGGACCATCGTACACGCAGGGTTTGGATTGAACTTGCTCAGCGAAGAAGAAGCCCAAGAAACCCTGGATATCTTACAGCAGATGGCCGAACTGGCAGACCTCGAGGACCAGGCGCGTGATGGTTAAACAGGATACTGCGGCGCTCCTAGCCGGTTACCGCGCTGCCGACCGTGTTGAACTGGTCATTAAGAAAATTCATCAACGGACCAGTCAACCCTGGGCGCTGATGGAGATCTGCGGCGGCCAAACGCATGCCATTATGCAATATGGGTTGGATCAGCTCTTGCCCAAAGAAATCGAATTGGTGCACGGTCCGGGTTGCCCGGTGTGCGTTACCTCGCTGGCGTTAATAGACCAGGCCCTGTGGATAGCCCAGCAACCAGATGTCATTTTCACCTCCTTTGGAGACATGCTGCGAGTGCCAGGTTCCCATGGCGATTTGTTCTCGGTGCGCGCAGGGGGCGGCCAGGTGCGCGTGGTGTATTCGCCCATGGATGCAGTAAAAATTGCCGCCGCAAATCCGGATAAACAAGTCGTCTTTTTTGGAATAGGATTTGAAACCACGGCTCCGGCCAATGCGATGGCAGTGCTGCAAGCGGAGAAAATGGGCCTGCAGAATTTCTCCATCCTGCCCGCCATTGTCCTCGTCCCCCCAGCCATGCATGCCATCCTCTCCAGCCCCAACAACCGCATCCAGGGATTCCTGGCGGCAGGGCATGTCTGCGCTGTGATGGGCTACTGGCAATACCCGCCCATTGCAGAACAGTACCAGACCCCCATTGTCGTGACCGGGTTTGAACCTTTGGACCTGGTAAACGGTATTTATCGCACCATCGATATGCTTGAATCCGGCCGGGTTGCCGTAGAGAACGCATACCCACGTATTGTGACTTATGAGGGCAACCAGGTGGCGCAGAAAATAATTAACCAGGTCTTCGAACCTGTCGATCGTAATTGGCGCGGGATCGGCACGATCCCTGAAAGCGGTTATGGTCTACG
>JBLRWR010000081.1:0-8468 GCA_047921135.1 Candidatus Brevefilum sp. | reverse complement strand
CCAGGGCAGTAAACAGGATCGGCATTAAAGCCAGGGCTAGCGAAACCGATAGTGCTAAATTTTGAAAAATGCCCCCCGACTGGAGAATGGGCGTGATACGGTAAAGCAGGTAGTACCCCAGGGCAGGCAACAGCAGCCCAGAAGTCCAAAATGAGATGCGCGGCGCATGCTGACGTGCCCGCCTAAGCCACAGGCCAAAGGGCCAAATAGCTGCTTTGATCAAAATGGCCAGCAAAAACCCGAGCGCAACCCACAGCCGCATACCTGGGGGCAGGTCAACCGCCCCGGCAATCATCGGCGAGATCTCAAGGGTGCCCGTCAGGTGGTTCAGCAGTAAAATTGACGCCAGCAAGCTCAGATCGCCCAGGCGCAGGATTTGGAACATCAGGATGAACGCCCGAGTGCCCGCCGTCGCGCTGAAGGTGCTCAACACGGTTAATGCCGCCAGTAAGCCGACAATATCCAGGGCAATATAGCGGACCATGAATTGCCCGCTGAAAAAAGCGACCAAACCAAAAGACACGGAAAGATAGACCATCATCCATTGGTAAGGAGTCATCGCAGGGTCAACCGTCCCCCTCCCCTGCCAGATCTTCCCCGCTAAGGCCAACACTGTGGCGAAAAACAGCCAGATGGCCGTGCTCGTAATGCTGAAGGTGATCGGCTCTTGCATGAACACCCACCCGGGGTCAAGGTCCACCTCACCGCCCAGGGCCAACACACCCACACCGAGGAGCACCAAACCCAGACCGGCCAAACCGATCCTGGTATGCTGTGATGGTTTGCTGACCCATGTCAAAATCACCATCAAGATGGGGATGACAAAGATCAAGATCAGCATGAGCAGGGCAAAATCAACCATTGCGGACGACCTTAAAACCTATCCTTCCTCTGTAGAATCAGTACCGTTTTGACGATGTTTCGTGATCTGAATGATCATGGTTAGCGCCAGGCCAATCACCACCGCTTCAATCACCAGGGCTGAAATAATCATTGACTGGGCCAGGAATAAATCCTGCCGCTCCCAGCCAGTGAAGATCAAACCCAGGCTGACGCTCTGCAGCATCAATTTCAGGCCGACCAGCTGCCGGATGTAACTCCGGCGCAGGAAAAAGCACAGCAAACCAATGATAAACACCACCAGAACGCTGACATGAATAAAATCCAAAATCCACAAAGGAAGATCTAGCTCAATCATCTTGATCCTCCCCGGGTAACAGCGCTGCAATCCCTAAAGCACCGGCGAACACCAGAATCACCTGCACCAACAGGTCAAGGCTTCGCTTCTCCCAAAACCAAGCCCTGAATCCTTCCTCTGCAGAAGATGTGGGAATAGGGCTGTTGAGGGCGCGAAACAGGAACAAACCCACCACCAATAAAACCACGACACCCATGACAATAATAAAATTGCTTCGCTTCATGGTCAATCCACCTCGTCCACAGCGCTGTCAGCAATGCTGGTGGCGATGATGAACAAAACACTGATCAGTCCCGCACCCACGCTCAGCTCAAAGGCGCCGGCAAAGGGCGCACCAAACAGGAAGAAGATGACGGACAATAACACGCTGCCTATTCCGATCGCTGAGATGATCACGATCAGCCGCCTGGCGATCAACACGAGGATCGATGACAGTAAAAAGCCCACCGTCAATAAAAAAATAGCCCAGGCTAACCCGTTCATACACCATTCTCCAGTTGTATTAAATACTGCATGAATAAATTATATCCCCACAAGTCAAAACGCTGTTTTATTATAATATACAATTCGATATAATTATACTAAAACCAAGATATCCTTAATGATTTCATTACATTGGATACCTGCAAACCCTTACATCCGAGTTCTCAAAAAGCATAATCCCCGTCACCTGATGATTTACCCAGACCTGCTAAATGAGCATTGCGGGCAAAAACCATCCTCAGAGGCAGTTTTCGGGTATTAATTAATCCCATGAAATGGCGCCAAGGATACACAACCTACCTCTTGATCGCTTTAGCAGCTTTGCTGGCGGCATTTGGCCTGTTGCGCCTGCGCAATCGGGTAGGGCATCTGGCCGTTTATCCAGGCCTTGCTGAGCAGATCAGCATGTATGGTCGGTTGGGGGTGACCTTCAATCAACCCATGAACACCGCATCTGCCGAAGCCCATTTCACGGTCCAACCGGCGGTCCAAGGTGACTTCGTCTGGGAGGGACGCACCCTGTGGTTCACGCCCCGCCAACCGCTGGACCCAACCCAGGTCTACCAGGTGACCGTCAGCCCCGGTGCAGAGGCCGCCAATAGCCGCAGGCTGCACACACCGATTATCTGGCAGGCCAGTGTTCGTGAGCCGGATATCCTCTTCCTCCGGCTGGACACGACCGGCGGTGACCTGTGGCGCTATGAATTCGCCTCTGGTCTTGCCACTCCGATGACGGACACGGACGCCAGCATCATCGACTTCGCCCCCAGCCCCACTGGCGACCTGGTCGCCTATGCGCAGCACAATGCGGCCGGTGGCCATGACCTGTGGCTGGTTGATCGCGATGGCACCAACCCGCGCCTGCTCCTGGATTGCGCCCAGGACCGCTGCTTTCAGCCGGATTGGTCGGTTGACGCCCAGTGGCTCGCCTTTGCCCGCGAGTCCTATGACGCCGAAACCGAGCGTTACCTTTCAGCCCGGGTATGGACTGTCAACACCGCCAGCGGCGAGAGCGCCCCCTTATACCGCCAGCCAGAAGCCTATGGCCATTCGCCCTCATTCTCGCCTGATGGCAAACGGCTGGCCACCTATAACACCCTTCAGCAGGCCATTCGCATCCTGGAACTGGAAACCTCCCAGGAATCAGCCATCCCAACGCTGTACCCCGGGGTTGGCGATTGGTCGCCCAACGGTGAAGAGTTGATCTTTATCGACCTGGTGCCAAGCGTCCTGGAGCCCAATGTTGCCATTTACATCGTTAATTTTCAGTCGCAAGAAGTGCGGCCTGCCCTGGGTGAATTTATCCCCAATATGGATTACGACCCGCCGCAATGGTCCCCGGATGGCATATGGATCGCCTACGGCGCACGCCCGGCCGATGCAGACGTCAGGAAGGGCATTTGGGTCAAGAACCTGGCGGCGGATGAAGCCTATCCGGTGACTGATGACCGATCGGCGACCTTTGTGGGCTACCGCTGGGACCCCTGGGGGGAACGGCTGGTCTTTCAACGCTTCTCCATCAGCGGCCCCTCATCTCAGGCCTCCCTCTGGCTGTGGGAGCGCTCAACAGGCAAAACCACTTTGCTGATCGAAAATGGCGCCCGCCCGGAATGGCTGCCGTAGACACCATTCGGATTTAATATTCCCTTTTCCAGCAGTCAGTAAGATCATTTTGTGTGATTTTTGCTATGCCAAACCGTACATCTTCCCCCTCTTGACAATCAGTTAATCCAGGTGTATATTTAACCCCGTTTAACTATTAAGCGAGGTAAAGCATGTCAGCTCAAAATCCAATCACAGACGCCCTCAGAGACTGGGTCGAAGTCTCAATGCATCGCTCAATGCGGGCCTTTATCCACTACGCCCGCAACAGCGCGTTGTCCTTGTCCCAGATCAACACCCTTTTCCGCCTGTATCACCACGGACCCCGGCCAGTCAATGACCTGGCAGACCATCTGGGCATCACCATGGCGGCCGTCAGCCAGTTGCTTTCACCCCTGGAAGAAACCGGCCTGATCGAACGCGCCACAGATCCCAACGATCGCCGCGTGAAACTGATCGGGCTGACAGAGCAGGGCAGCCTCCGGGTACAGGAGAGCATGCTCGCCAGGCACGCCTGGATCGACGACCTGGCCAGGCTAATCCCGCAAGAGGATCAAGATCAGATTATCAATGCGTTAGCGCTGTTGAACGCCTATTCTCAACAACTTACGGCACAGTCCCGCCACCATGGTGATGCCCCTTGTGAAGAAAAGACCCCCAAGGATTAAGTTGCACCGCAATACTCATAAAAAAGATTGAAAATAAATTGCAAAGGATTACATAACATATGTTGCGATTGATTAAATACATCAAACCCTATATCTGGCTCGTTTTGGCGGCCATTGTACTGCTTTTTATCATGGCCAACGCCGATTTAGCCCTGCCCGATTACCTCTCGCAGATCGTCAACGTCGGCATCCAGCACAAAGGCATCGAAGACGCCATCCCGCAGGCTCTCCGTGCAGAGCGATTTGACCAGATGCGCCTGTTCTTTTCACCAGAAGAGCAAGCCCTGGTAGAACAAGCCTACCAGCGGATTGAATCCACCGATGATGCAGACCTGCTGGCAGATTATCCCGCATTGACGTCTGAGCCGATCTATCTGCTAGGCAAACTCACCGAGCAGGAGCATGATCAGCTTGAGCCGATCATGGCCCGGGGGATGATCATCACCTTTATTATCCAGCAAATGCAAGATAACCCCGAAGGCGCAGCGGACATGATCAGCCAGCTTCCCTTTGACCTGTCCCAAATGCCCCCGGGTATGGACATTTACACAATGCTCGCCATGGCGCCGCCTGCACAGCGAGATCAGATCAACGCACAAATCAGTGACCAATTCGAGGCTATGCCCGATACGCTGATCAATCAGCTGGCAACCACCGCCATCGAATTCGAGTACGAGCTATTGGGGGTCAATCTCAGCCAAATTCAAACCAATTACATCCTGCGCACAGGCGGAATCATGATTTTGATCTCCTTTGTGGCCGGAATCACCAATATCTCCGTCAGCTACCTCGCCTCACGTACTTCCGCCGGCGTTGCCCGAGATGTGCGCAAAGATATCTTCACCAAGGTGGAATCCTTCTCGAGCCAGGAGTTCAATAACTTCTCCACCGCATCGCTGATCACGCGCGCCACCAACGATGTCACCCAGGTTCAGCAGGTGATCTTCATGTTCATCCGCTTAGCCTTTTTTGCCCCTATTCTCGGCATCGGCGGTATCATTCGCGCAGTTGATAAAAGCCCCAACATGTGGTGGATCATCGCCCTGGCTGTTGGCCTCTTGCTGTTGTTAATCGTCATCGCTTTTATGGTTGCGGTGCCAAAATTCAAAATCATCCAAAAATTAATCGACCGTCTCAACCTGGTCACTCGCGAAAACCTCTCAGGTATGATGGTCATCCGGGCTTTCAATAAACAAGCCTTTGAGACAAAACGTTTTGATCATGCCAACCAAGAATTGGCCGATGTGGGCCTGTTCATTAACCGGGTGATGGCCATCATCATGCCGGTGATCACCCTCATTATGAATGGACTCTCCATCCTGATCATCTGGGTTGGTGCAGATCAAATCGCCCAGTCCACCCTGCAGGTTGGGGATATGATGGCCTTCCTGCAATACAGCATGCAAATCATGTTCGCCTTTATGATGCTTTCGATGCTGTTCATCTTCCTGCCGCGAGCTGCTGTCTCCGGTGATCGTATCGCCGATGTGCTTGAAACCAAAAATGTCATCCTAGATCCCGAGGACCCCCAAACATTCCCCGAAAACTTCACCGGGAAGGTTGAGTTCAAAGACGTTTATTTCCGCTATCCTGACGCAGAAGAAGATGTTTTGGAGGGCATCACCTTCACCGCCCTGCCAGGGCAAACAACCGCCATCATCGGGTCTACCGGGTGCGGGAAATCCACGGTCATCAACCTGATTCCGCGCTTTTTCGATGTCTCCAAAGGCGCCGTCCTGGTAGACGATATCGATGTCCGCCAGGTCAGGCAGAAAGAATTACGAGATAAAATCGGCTACACCCCCCAACGCGGGATGCTCTTCACCGGCACGGTCGAGACCAATTTACGCTTTGCCGACCAGGATGCCAAGGAAGAAACACTGCATGAAGCCATCGAGATTGCCCAGGCCAGCGAATTCGTGTTCGCCAACCCTGAAGGGCTACAATCCGAGATCTCCCAGGGCGGAACAAACGTCTCCGGCGGTCAAAAACAGCGCCTGAGCATCGCCCGGGCGCTAACAAAAAAGCCGCCCATTTTTATCTTCGATGACAGTTTTTCGGCTCTCGACTTCAAAACAGATTCTGCCCTGCGCCGGGCTCTGAACGAAAAAACCGGCCACAGTACCGTCTTGATGGTCACCCAGCGGGTGGCCACAGTCAAGCGAGCAGACCAGATCATCGTTTTGGATCAGGGCAAGATCGTTGGCAAGGGCACTCATCAAGAGCTGATGGAGACCTGCCAGACCTACCAGGAAATTGCCACATCACAGCTGAGCAAGGAGGAATTGGCATGACCACACATAATAATCACGTCCAGCCAGGGGCACAAGAACCTGAAAAGAAACCCTCCCAACCGGTACGCCGCCGCGGCCCAATGGCCTTCATGCCGGGTGAAAAAGCTCGCGATTTCAAAGGCACCTTTAACCAGTTGGTGCAGTACCTGGGTAAATATAACCTGATCATCCTGGTCGTGATGATTTTGGCTGCAGGATCGACAGTATTTGCCATCGTCGGCCCCAAAATTCTGGGTAATGCCACCACGCTGCTCTTCGAAGGGGTGGTCGCGCAGATCTCAGGGACCGGCCCCGGGGTTGATTTCCAAGCGGTCGGCGCCATCCTTTTGCAAGTCGCCACGCTGTATGTCATTTCAGCCTTTCTGAACTTCCTGCAGAGCTATATCATGGCCGGCGTCTCCATCGATATCACCTATCGCTTCAGGCAAGACATCGCCGCCAAGATCAACCGACTGCCCCTGCAGTACTTTGATAAAGTCAGCCAGGGCGAGGTGCTCTCCCGCGTCACCAATGACGTGGATACGGTCAGCCAAACCCTCAATCAGAGTTTGTCTCAGATGATCACCTCCACCACCAGTGTGATCGGCATCCTGATCATGATGTTCTCGATCAGCTGGACCATGACTTTGATCGCACTGGTCACCATTCCCCTCTCGCTGGTTGCCATCAGGGTGGTGATCCGCCACTCTCAAAAGTATTTCATGCAACAGCAAGAATACCTGGGACATGTCAATGGGCATGTAGAGGAAATGTTTGGCGGCCACATTGTCATCAAAGCCTTTAACGCAGAAGAAGACTCCATCAACACCTTCAACAACCTGAATGCCACGCTCTACAGCTCCGCCTGGATCTCCCAGTTCCTCTCACACCTGATCATGCCGACCATGCGCATCATCAGCAACCTGGGGTATGTCGCTGTCTCAATTTTGGGCGGTTACCTGGCCATCCAGGGCACAATCAGCGTTGGCGATATCCAGGCTTTTATCCAGTACGTGCGCCAATTCAACCAACCCCTGATGCAAATTGCCAATATCTCCAACGTCTTACAGCAAACGGCGGCCGCAGCCGAAAGGGTATTTGAATTTCTCAACGAAACTGAAGAAGTGCCTGAAACTGATGACCCCGTTCATCTGAACGATGTCGCAGGACAGGTTGAATTTCGCCATGTGCGCTTTGGCTACGACCCCGAAGAGGTGGTGATCAAAGATTTCTCCTTCGTTGCTCAGCCAGGGCAGAAAATTGCCATCGTCGGGCCGACCGGTGCAGGGAAGACCACGCTGGTCAAATTGGTGATGCGATTTTACGACGTGGACGAAGGTGCCATCCTGGTGGATGGCCATAATGTTAAAGACTTCACCCGGGCTGACCTGCGTAAACAGTTTGCTATGGTTCTGCAAGACACCTGGCTGTATAACGACACCATTGCAGAAAACATCCGCTATGGCCGTGAGGAAGCCAGCCAGGAAGAGATCGTCGAAGCCGCCAGAACGGCCCATGTCCACCACTTCATTCGCACCATGCCTGGCGGTTATGACATGGTCCTTAACGAAGATGCCTCCAATATCTCGGCCGGTCAGAAGCAACTCCTGACCATTGCCCGAGCCGTCCTGGCAGATCCGCCCATCCTGATCCTTGACGAAGCCACCAGCTCTGTGGACACCCGGACTGAGGTCCTCATTCAGGAAGCCATGGACCGTCTAATGCAAGGCCGCACCAGCTTCATCATTGCCCACCGGCTTTCGACCATCCGCAATGCTGATTTGATCTTGGTGATGCACGAGGGCGATATTGTCGAACAGGGCAGCCACGAAGACCTGCTGGCGCAGGATGGCTTTTATGCCGAGCTATACAATAGCCAGTTCGAAAAACAACTGGCTTAACAGATAACCTAAAATAAGTGCCGGTTGCTTTCAGCAATCAAATTATAGAGGCGCCCCGGCGGGGCGCCTCTATGATTCTTCCCCAGTTTAAGTTTTAGGCAAATTTCCTTTGCCTTTACGCCGCACCTTTTCCAAATTTTCTTCCACTCTAAACTCGACAATTTTCCGGATCAGGGCATACGGAATCGGCTCATCCAGCGGAAAGCGAATCGAACCCTTGGCGTGTTTGTAAGGCGCCAGTTCTTGTTCAAACGCAGTCACTCCCGATGGCGCGGGATAAAACCCGATGTGTTGCTTAAACGCGGCGAAATGGACCAGGTTCCCATGCAGCCGGTAAGTCGGC
>JBLRWR010000080.1:0-8547 GCA_047921135.1 Candidatus Brevefilum sp. | reverse complement strand
CGGCCAATACAAACTACGCAGTGTACCTGGCCATCATCCAGTAAGGCTTGCTCAACAACCCTTAAACATGCCCGAACAATTCGTTTAGACTAAGTAAAGAAGTAACGCTTATCACCCCGCTTAAAATCAAAATGGCGAAGGGCGGATTTGAACCGCCAACCAATGGCTTATGAGTCCACTGCTCTACCATTGAGCTACTTCGCCAATTTCCTGCTGTGTGTCGAATATCTTACTATGTACTCTTTAAATTGTCAATTGCACTTTAGTTCAAGACCGCCGCGCACCGGTGCCTGATGACTTTAGCGAGTGAAAAGCTGCCTCATCCTGCATGGGGATGTAGGTCGGTTCAGGACGGTAGCCGCGTGGTGCGTTTTGCGTCTGCTTGAGGGCAGCGCTGTTCAGCCCGGCCGGGACAGAGCGGGCATTCTGGGCGGGATGGGCAGCACGGCTCTGCGCCTGGCGCAGCTCACGGCGGGACATCTCTGGCGTACCGCTTTGGGGCGCTTCTTCTGAGAGCCGATCGGCTTTCCTTGACAGGCTGCCAACAATCATGATGCGGATCACCCACACCAGCAGCGCGATGAACACCGGCACTGTGCGGGTGACAAAGCCCTCATTCACCACGCCGGCGCTCACCACCGGGTGCGACTGAACGGCCAACACCACCCCCCACCAGGTCAGGATCGCGTTCATCGTGGCAGCTAAAATCCACGCGCCAAACATGAACCACGCAGAGCGGGAGTGGTCCGGAGTGTTTTGCGGTGCCAGCAGCAGCGCAATCCCGGCAAAATCAATCCCGCAAAAGGCGATCGACAGCAGGGTTGACCAGCGCAGTCCTAAAAAGCTGAGCTCCCCCAGCAGGTCCGACAGGGCAAAATCGGTTGTGCTGTAATTAAATGCTTCAAAAGCGACCAGCGCGATGGAAAAAACGAGGATGTACAGGAGCTCTTTGCGTGTTTTTAGCAGGTCAAAGGATTTTGAAAACGACATTTTCACAGATTGGCTGACATTCATGAGAACCTCCAACTCTAAACCGGGTTGATTGGTTCCTATTATAGAACACTTGTTCTATTTTGTCAATAGCGATTCTCCGGTTAAACCGGCGCAAATCACACGCCGATAAAACCCATCGCCGCCAGAAAGCCCGCCGCCAGGCAGAACTGCGCCAGGTGATAAGTGACCATAATCCACGCCCTGATTTTGGGTAATTTCCGCTTGAATCGATCATAAGCCAATAAAGAATCTGAAACAAAGAACAGCAAAGCACCCAGCGGCAATAAAAGCACAGGCAGTGAGACGGATTCTGCGGTGATGGTCACCAGCAAAGCGGCAATCACCAACCCACCCAGGATCCAGCCATAGACCTGGATCGGGATCCACAGTGTCAGCGGCATTGTCAGCCGGGGCGATTTGGGGGCAATGAAATGGTAGAAAAGCGCCAGCATCACGGCGAACATAACCACAATTAGCGCCAGCCATCCCACCCACCCTGCCTGCAATCCGCCGGCACGGACGGCCAGGTGGATTTGTGCGCCCATCAGGCCAATGTAAGCCAGGTGACCGAGTAAAAATGCGCCCAAACCCAGTAAAAACCAGCGCGGACTGAGCAGCAAAAGGACGTCCCCTGTCAAACCAGCCAACTGGGCACCCACCAGCAAGATCAGCAGCAGGTCAGAAGACCACCTGGCGGTCGCCAGGGTCCACAGGATCACCATAAGCATGGACAGCGGCTTAAAGACACATTCCACCTTACGCCAGGAAAAGCCTACCGCCAGCCAGTCCACCAGGAAGACGGAAAAAACAATCCCTGTCAACCACCCCATGGCATCAGTCATGGCTCAGTCCATGCCGGCTCAGAAAAGCCGGATTGTTGCGCCAATTCTTTTCAACCTTGACCTTCAATTCCAAAAAGACCGGTTGCGCGCTCAACTCCTCGATCTCCTGGCGGGCCGCAGTGCTGATCTGCTTGATCATCGACCCGCCCTTGCCAATCACAATCCCCTTATGTGACTCCCGCTCGACAATCAGCGTAGCATGGATATAGAGCATGTCATTCTCGCGTGTTTTGTAATCATCCACCCGCACATAAATGCCGTAAGGCACTTCATCTCGCAGGAAGGACAAGGCCGCCGCCCTGATCAGATCCTCAGAAATTTCCCGCTCATAGGTATTCGTAATCTGTCCTTCCGGAAAATACTGCGGCCCTTCGGGCAAGAGCTCGATGATCCGCTCCAGCAAAGCCTCCTGGCCGATTTGTGTGATGGCAGAGATGAAGATCTGGTCATCAAAATCAAGCAGTGCAGCATACGCCGCACTGCGCTGCTCAGCCAACGTGGGGTCGATTAAGTCTGTTTTGTTCAACACCAGCAGCTTGGTGGTGCGGCCAGCCTTCTCAGCCACTTCCAAAGCTAATTGCCGATCTTCATGATCCGGCATCTGGCTGGCATCAGCGATAAAGAGGATCAGGTCCGCGTCCATCAATGCATACCGCGCTTCCTCATTGATGAATTCGCTGAGTTTATAAGCCCCTGCATGCATCCCGGGGGTATCCACAAAAATTATTTGAGCCTTCTCGCTTGTCAAAATCCCCAACTGCCGCCGGCGGGTGGTTTGGGGTTTAAACGACACCGCCGCAATTTTCTGACCGATGTAATGGTTCAACAAGGTCGATTTTCCTACGTTAGGTTTACCCAATAACGCCACATAGCCTGATTTATAGCCCTTAAAATCCATCTCCGGTATTTCCGTCATCTCAATCCTCTCGTTTTTTATCATTTCAACAGGGTTGCTGGTCACTTCACCAGCTTTCGATTATTTACCGCATGCCCTTCGAGCGCCAATAAGAAAACTTTTACACCCTCACCGCCCAAATAGCCTCGCAGGGCGCCATCAGCCCCAACTACCCGGTGGCAGGGAATCACAACCGGCATGGGGTTGCGCCCCAAGGCCGTCCCAACGGCCCGGGCTGCGCCAGGTTTGCCCAGCTTTTGCGCAATTTCAGCGTACGTGAAGACTTGTCCATAAGGGATTTCGGCAGTTAGCTGCAAAACCTGGCGCTGAAAGCCAGCCAAAACCTCCCAATCAACGCGAACAGAAAAAACTCGCTGAAGACCGTGCAGATACGCATTCAACTCGACCAGCAGGTTTTGCACAGTCTCGAAACCTGCTAAAGATGGTGGAGCGTCCTGCTGGGCTAACCCTTGCCTGAGAGCTGGCAGCGGGGTGAAGGCCACACGCTGCAAGCCCCGGTCACCCGCCGCAAAGCTGATCGGTCCGATCGGCGTGTTATCAAGTTGAGCGAATGCAAGCCCCATTTGGCACCTTTCTACTTCGTAAAATCACCTATGGATATGCTCAATGTTACCTTAATTCTTCTTTAAGATGATTTTCAACCCCAAAGAGAATGAATTATCGATTAATCGTAGGGCAATCGTAGGGTAATCGTCAAGCATGATCCTGGGTTATCCTGTAAGATTGTATCAAGTAAAGACGACTTCTCTTCTTCTCCTCCTTATATGAACGTGCCAAGGTCGGCGTCCTTGGCACGTTCCAAATTTAAGCGAGAAATCCATAGCAATCCACATCATAAATAGGTTGTAATGCATCTTGATGGTATTTAATTTAACAGACAGCCGAAAAATTCAATTATAATAACCCCGATAGTTCATTAGACCCTTTTGGAGAAGACATGATGAAAGAACGAGAAACTTATGGGATCAATATCGCCGGCCTGCACCGTGAACTGGAACTATTTCAGATCAAACCCGGGCTGCGCATCGCAATTTTAAATATCCTCGGCGATACAGAACTCGTCCAAGCTTGCGCTGAGGCCCTGGCCGAAAAACTGGCGAGCGTTGACTTTGATATCCTGGTGACCGCCGAAGCAAAAAGTATCCCTATTGCGCATGCATTGTCTGTAGCCACTGAAAAACCATATGTCATCCTGCGCAAATCCTACAAACCCTACATGGGCGATGCGTTAAAATCAGAAACCCTCTCTATCACCACCGGTGAGCCGCAAACGCTTTACCTGGATGAGAAGGACCGCGAGCTGATTCAGGGCAAGAAAGTCGTCATCCTCGATGATGTGATCAGCACAGGCTCCACCCTCCAGGGCATGCACATGATCCTGGAAAAAGCCGGCGCGGATGTCGTCGCTAAGGCGGCCATCCTTACAGAGGGTGAGCGCGCCAAATGGTCAAACATCATCTCCCTCGGGCATCTGCCGGTCTTCACCGATTAATCCGAAAGCCAAACCATCCAATTAATTTAGCGGCCAGTGAAATTCTGACCGCTTTTTAAATAATGCGCACAACGCACCTGTAATGGCCGGTTTATTCTGAATTAGGCTGCCTTTCGTGACCAAAATACCATATTGGGGTTATACAGAACAGAACGAATTCAAACGGACGCCATGATACTGAAAAAGCTGGACTGCAATTTTCAGCTTAAGACGACATAAAGTCCACAGAAAGGAGAACGTCCATGAGCGCCATCCTATACCTGATCGTTGTAATTTATGGGTTTTTCTTTGCCCTGATCAGCTTCACCGGGCTGCAAAAACGCGATGATGACTAACTCCTTATTGACTGCCCGTCCTGATCTCTTGCCCTTGGCTGGAAAATTCTGACACTGGCAATCGTTACATCTCCTAATACCAGAAAACCGCCGAACAACAGGCGGTTTTTTATCAAGTTGAGAAATTTCGATTAGAATAGGCATATCGACCACAAAGGAGCCCACATGCAAATTCGAATCGGCCTTGAACACAACATCGAAAAACGCACCCTGGCCTGGGCGCTGGACTATCCGGGCTGTTTTGCTTATGGGGGGGACGAACCAGAAGCACTGATCCAAATACCACACGCCTTACTGCACTATGACAGATGGATCAAAGATCACACCCAGGAACCCTGGGTTGACTTCAAAGATATGGATATCCGCGTGGTCGAACGGTTTGAGACCTTTTTCATCAAAGATGATTACACGCTCTCACCTAAAGGAGAGGGCTACGAGATCAATGCCTGGTTCGTTGACGATTGGCGGCCTTTAACACCGGTAGAGATCAAACGCGGCTTGACAATATTTAAATGGCAGCGAGATGAGCTCCTGGCTGGCCTTTCAACCCTTGACCCAGAATTGCTGGAAAGACAATTCACCGGTCAGCGCTGGAATATTATCGGCATCGCCAAACACATCGCCAACGCGGAGCTATGGTACCTGCAGCGTTTAAGTCTGGCCAATACCACCCGGCAAGACCTGGCACCCGATTACCTTGACAGGCTCGCTCAAATGTCTGGGGTCATTGAGCGGGAATTCCCAAAGTTTGCGGACCAGGTCAACGTCCAGGGGATCGATGGTGAATTCTGGTCCTACCGGAAGATCCTCCGCCGCATCCTCTGGCACCAGCGAGATCACATCGACCACATCAAACAACTGGCCTTTGGGCAAACTTAAAATCTCACCTTAAAACCACAAAGCAGGCGCCTCACCAAACGCCTGCTTTGCTTTTAAAAAACCTCACCTTACGACAAAATTGGAGTGTTCTCACAATTTTGGGTTCAGGTCTTTCTTGAAAGGAGAGAATCAAATATCCTAAACCTCTTATAGGATAGCATGATTGCATTAAGAGAAGTCAAAAGGAATGTTATCAGTTTGTTAATTTCAGGCATACTTGCGCCCCAATTTTCAACGGAAACCACGAGAGCCATCGATCAATAAAATGTGATTTTTGGCAAAATACCCAAGGTGTGCTATCATTCTAAAACGTCGGAAGGATAGTTTCATGGGAAAAAGATCACGCGCAGTGTGGTTCATTTTAGTCAACATCCTTATATCCGCAAGCATCACGCTATCGGTGCTCTGGCTGTGGGAAAGAGCACACCCCCGACCGGAAGTTTTAATCTCCTGCCCTCCTGCCACTGCTGTTGCCGACTCACCAAACTCAGATGATGGCACCACAACTGTGCTCGAAGAAGCGGTTTCTCTGCCAAACCTGAATGAGGATCTTGCCATCAATATCCGGACAATTGTCGGCGCTGGCGATCTCACAGTGGAATATGTTGAAATCATCAATCAGGGACAGAATCCAGCCGACCTGACCGCCTGGCAATTAGCAGGGCAAAATGGACAAACCTTCACCTTTCCAGCCTTGATTTTAAACAGCGGCGGTGCCATTAAAGTGTTCTCAAAAGCCGGCACCAACTCCGTAATTGAGTTATTCTGGCAATCCGATCAACCAATTTGGCGGTCCGGTGAGGCTGCTCGCCTGATGGATGCAACTGGCGAATTGGTGAGCACCTATACAATACCTTAGAAAAAGAAAAGCCTATGACACAAGCACTGTACCGAAAATGGCGTCCGCAGGGCTGGGATGAAGTCGTTGCCCAAGAACATGTTGTCCAGACGCTTCAAAACGCCGTCGCTAACGACCGCGTGGCTCATGCCTTTCTATTTGCAGGGCCGCGCGGCACCGGAAAAACAACCACCGCCCGCCTGCTGGCAAAGGCTGTCAACTGCCTGGATTCGGACCTGGGCAAAAGGCCTTGTAATACCTGTGACCACTGCCAGGCGCTCAACACCGGCCGTTTTTTAGATTTGATCGAAATAGATGCCGCTTCGAACACCAGCGTCGATGACGTTCGGGACCTGCGGGAAAAGATCAATTTTTCACCCTCCCAGGGCCGTTTTAAAGTGTATATCATTGACGAAGTGCACATGCTTTCCAATGCCGCTTTTAACGCCCTTTTGAAGACGCTGGAAGAACCCCCACCCCATGCGATTTTCGTCCTGGCCACAACCGAAATCCACAAAATCCCGGCCACGGTCCTTTCACGGTGTCAGCGGCATGAGTTTCGGCGCATACCCATCGCCAGCATGGTCACCTACCTGAAAGCACAAAGCCAACTTGAGGGTATTGACGTCGATGGACCCGTGTTCACAGAGATCGCCCGGCAAGCTACAGGCAGCCTGCGTGATGCGGTATCTCTGCTTGACCAATTGACCTCCTCCAGCGAACACATCACGTTGGAAATGGCCCAAAAGATATTGGGGACGGCCACCAGTTTGCGAGTCATCGAGGTGATCGATGCCTTGCTTCAAAAGGACGCACCTGTTGGACTGACAGTGATTAATAATGCCCTCGATAGCGGCACCGATGCCCGGCAATTTGCTCGGCAAATCGTCACCTACCTGCGCAATGTGCTGCTTTACAAAATGGGGAACCAAGCCCAGGTTGAAGCCAATGAGACAATTAAGGAAACCCTGGAAAAACATGCAGAGCAATTCGCGATGCGTGACCTGTTGAGTGCCATTGAATCTTTCAACCAGGCCACCAATCAGGAGCAAGCCAATTGGCACCCCGGGTTAGGGCTGGAATTGGCCTTCACGAACTTCCTGGCGGAGCCTACACCAACCCCCATGACAGTGCATCTTTCGCCGGAACCGGTGGAAACGGTGGCATCCGTCAAACAACCGCCTAAACCCGAACCAATAAAAGCCCAGCAAGTAAGCATAGATAAACCGAAACAAGCGCCGAAATCTGATGCCCCCGACAAGCAAAAACAAACCGAAAAGACCCCTCCAGAATCCCAACAGGACGAGGCTCACAAGGATCAACCCGAACCCGTTGAGCGCAAGCCAGTGACGACCAAAGCGCTTAAACAAGCCGCGGTTGCCCCGCCAGAGGGCGAGCTTTCACTGACCTTTGTTCAACAGTCCTGGGGAAAAATCAAAGCGATGGTCAAACAGCACAACGCCAGTACAGAAGGGCTGCTGAATTCATCAAAGCTGGTGGGCATCAAGGCCAATAAGCTCATCCTTGGTTTTTCATCTTCGATCCTCAAGGAAATGATGGAAAAAAAGGGCCACATCAACCTCACCCTGGATATCCTCGAAGAGGTGCTTGGCCGCCCAGTGCTGATCGAATGTATCGTGACAACGCATGAGGGTAGCACTATCCCCGAGGACCTTCAAATTGACCAGGACGGCATGGTGAGCACGGCTACCCGTGATCTGGGTGGTAGAATCAGCCGTGCAAAAGAAGAAAAAAGAGATGATTAATCATCAAATGAAAGGAACTAAATATGGCAAAAGGATATAACCGGCCTCGGCCAGCAAAAGGCGCCGGCATGATGGCCCAATTTCAACAAATGCAGGAGCAGATGGCACAAGCGCAGGCGGAACTGGCTGATGAGACCGTCACAGCCACGGTGGGCGGAGGCGCAATCAGCGTTACCATGACCGGGGACCAGGTCTGTAAATCGGTTGAAATTATGCCCGAATTATTGGAAGACGCCGATGTGGAGATGTTGCAGGACCTGATCACCAGCGGTGTGAACGCCGCACTGGATCAATCCCGTCAACTTTCCAACGATAAGATGAGCCCTTTCACTGATATGCTGGGCGGCCTGGGTTTAGGCCTGTAAACCATCCCCCATGCGTACCCTACCTGAACCCGTTCAGAACTTGATTGATGCCTTTGCCCGCCTGCCGGGCATTGGTCCAAAAACCGCCTCGCGGTTGACCTTTTACCTCTTACGCGCGCCA
>JBLRWR010000079.1:0-8567 GCA_047921135.1 Candidatus Brevefilum sp. | reverse complement strand
GCAGTGGCGGAAAGCCTGGCACCACGGCTGTCACGTGATCCTGGCGTAGTCCGGAAGGCGTATGATCTGATTTCCCACTGCGAATCGGCGGGACTGATTGGTTCGCTGCAGGGCATGGCTGAGCGGCAGGACAAAACGGGGATTTTGGGACAGATTGACCTGCCAGCCCTGGTGGTTGCTGGCGAGGAAGATCAGATTACTAACTTTGAGGAATCGAAAGCGATGGCCGATAACCTGCCTGGGGGCGAGTTTTCAGGCTTGCAGGGGGTGGGACATATGCCGATGCTGGAAGACCCGGAAGCGTTGGGCGTTGCCCTCCGGCGATTAATTGAACAAGTAAACCATTCATAAATGGGAATTAAAAACTACAAAGCGCCCATGGTGGGCGTTATCTACACCTGACCTGGACCAAACCAAAGAAAGCGATTATGAATATTCAAGATGCCATTATTGCACGCCGAAGTATACGCAAATTTGAACAAAAGCCGGTCGAAAAAGAAAAACTTGAGCTGTTGCTCAAAGCGGCCATGGCGGCACCTTCGGGGATGAATGTCCAACCCTGGGAGTTTGTGGTGATCACAAACCCGGATACGCTGAAGGAAATCCGTTCTGCGCTGAGGTTCGCGAACTTCAACGCGCCAGCAGCCATTGCTGTGTGCGGTAACCTGTCTTTTTTTAAGAAGCCCATGGCGTCCAAATTCTGGGTGCAGGACTGCAGTGCAGCCACGGAAAATATTCTGCTGTCTGCTGTTGGTTTGGGATTGGGAACAGTTTGGCTGGGCGTTCACCCTGTGCATGTATTTACGAAACGAATCTCAACGCTGCTCAAGCTCCCCAAGCATGTGATTCCGTTGAATGTGATCTATATCGGCTATCCAGGAGAAGATAAACCCCCGCGCACCCAATATAATGAATCAAGGGTGCACTGGGAAACTTATTCTTGATCTAAATAAGATGAGCGGGTATTTCTGGTCGAAACTTCTTTTTGGTATTTGAGCAGCAACTCCGTCTCGGTGGCGATATCCATGCCTGCTTTGAGTATTTTCGGGCCGGGCGTAGACCGAAACCATTTCAAAGTATCACTGACGGTTTGAGAAAGCGGCGTGAAGTTGAGCCCGACCTTAAGGGCTTTGTTGATGTTGATGTTATAGAACCCGGCATAGGCGGGATCTGTGCTGGGCACCCAAAGGGGAAGGTCTGACCAGGGTAGAATGCCTTGATTGAGCAAAAAGGATTCATCTGCCCACACAAAATTGGCATCAGATAGCGCTGCTTCCCGGCAGGCCACCAAGAGGGAGCCGAAGGTGGCAGGCTTACGGGGGCCAGTGACGTTATATACCCCCTCACTTTTTGATTTGATCCGATTGACGATAAACTCTGCCAGGTCGCGGACGTCAATGAACTGCAGGTTCGCACTGGGCGGAGATGGCGCCAAGACCTGCCCGCCCAGGGAAACTCGCCACGGCCAATAGGTAAAGCGATCCGATGGGTCATGGGGACCGACGATCAGTCCTGGACGAATGACGAGCACGCGCCCATCAAAGGCTTGCTGAATTTCGTATTCGCACAAAGCTTTGAGGGGACCGTAGGCATCTCCCGAATAGTCTTCGTTGGCAGGGTCAGCCAATATGGCCAGGGGGTAATCTTCAGTGATATCGGGCATACGATAATCCTGGTAAACCGCCACGGAGGAGAGGAAGACATAAGTTTCGCATTTCCCTGAGAGCATGTGTGCGGATTGCTTGACAATGCGCGGTACAAAGCCGCTGGTATCAATGACGGCATCCCATTTTCGGCGTTTGAGCGCCTCAAGGTCACCATCACGGTCACCGATGAGGTTGGTGACCTTGGGGAACAGGTCCGGGTTGGTGCGTCCGCGATTGAAAAGGACAGGTGTGTCACCAGCTTTGAGCAGGGTCTCGACCAGGGCAATGCCCAGGAACTTTTTGCCGCCTAAAATGAGAACTTTCATGAGTACCTCTTGTGATGGTGTGCGCCTTGATGAATTTCTATCAAGATGAGGGCGTCAAACCTCGGGTGTGGTGATATTTCTTTTAAGTATTATACAATAAGTGGCAAAACGCGGGGATTGAAGGAGTTGAGTATCTGAAAAACACTACAATATTCTTCAGATGACTAAATCGAAATTTTAATTATTGTAACCAATTCAATAGTTGGGCAGGGACTGCCCATGCTGTTTATACCATGGGTTACGCTTTCAAACTTGTTATGAAAAAGCGCTGGGTTGTGGCCAGGGCGCTGATCAATCCGGGTTGACCCAGACGGCATTGAGGTTGGTGTAATCACTGAACAGGTCTGATTCGATCAGCAGGTGACTGGTTTTCTGCTGCAGGTCAAAGAAGAATAGCTTCCCATGGGTGCGATAGAGAAAACCGGTTGAATCTGGCAGCCAGAAGATTTCCAGCGGCGGCTCTTCAAGGAATAATTCCCCTTGCAGCTCTAAATTTTCATCAAGCATAAAGCTCTGTTCTGAGCGGTTGATCATCAAAAAGGTATTTCTGTTGGGCGCAGGCCAAAGGGTTAGAACCGAGTCGTAAAAGGGGTCAAAATTTAGATCTTGGTCTAAAAGAAAGCTTTGCTGTTCACACTGTAAAATTATCCGATCAGATACAGCGTGCTGACGAAAACATTGCTGATTGACCGTTTGAGCAGTTACATATTCACCCGCCAAAGTTACTAATTGAAATGTGGTTGTTTCCGGTTCAGAATGGCGTTGGCTGAGTAATAAGTGATCCCCAAATTGGTGGAGCTCTCCAAATTCTCCGGTGATGATTGTCTGAGTTTCAAATGTTTTAATGTCGATGAGTGAAAAACCCGATCCTCCGCGATTGGTTGCTTGATGAATGACCCCGATGGTATCTTGTGTGAACCAAGTCACGGTTGGGTTGGATATGTCTTCGGGGAGCGTCACAGGTTGTATTGAACGCTCTTGAATGTTGAGCAGGTAATAAGCTTTGTCACGATAGGCGCCTGGCCAAAAGACGAAGCCTTTTTTAAGCAAAACCAGGTTTCTATCCGGTCCGATGTGGTAATCCTCCACAAAGCCGGGTTGATCTTCCAGTTGCAGGCGGGTACCGGTTTGATGGTCGTCTAAGAACAAACTTGTGCTGGCCGGTCCTGTATCCTGTACGGAGAGATGGTAGCGGTCGCTTTGGTACCAGCGTAACAGCTGCCTGGAGCGCTGGTGAGCTTCTGTGACGGCATCTTGCAAGCCAGTTTCAGTCAGTTCCAATTCGGTCACCAGGGGTCCTGCCTCGATGGCAGCCTGTTTCGGGATGAATAGCGCCGGACCGCTGAAATTGTAGGTGTGAACGACTTCGCCAGACTGAAGGTCGATGATCACACCTGCTCCGTCCTGGCCAGGAAAGAACATCAACTTCCCGCTGGGCGAAAGGTTAGCCCTTAGGCGAAACTGCGGGTTTGAGATCGGCGGTTCAAAGGAGATGCTGGTTTGGCTTTTAGGTTCTAGAAAAAGGTATTCATCAAAATTGGTTTGGAGCAAGAGTAATGGCCCTGCCATGGCTGCCAGGTCCCATCCGGGGGTCTCTGAAGGTGAAAGGGATGGCGTTGGAGGTTGCAGCGTGGGTACCTGAATTGTGGGTGAGGCCGTGGGGGTTTTTTCAGTGGCGGGTTCGGTTGGGGGAAGGGCAGCGCAGGCTAAAGCGCTAATGAGCAGTAAAAAAATGATGAAATTAAGTAGGGTTTTCCGGTTCATGGTTAGCAGATACAATTCCATTGGATGCTGGCATGTTGTACTGTGAGATTTTCTGGCAAAGTGTTTATCATTAACTATAATTATAATGAAATTGCACGGCATGATGTGGTGAGGATAGCAAGATGGGTTTATCTCTTCGATTTTTTTCTAAATGGCTGAATAAAGCCTATCTATGGGCCACAGAACAGCTTTATGGGCCGTTTGCCCGGGTTTATGAAACGGTAGCCTGGTTGGTTAGTTTTGGGTACTGGTCAACCTGGCGGTTGGATGCGCTTGCGTATACCCAACCGGGTTCCGTGCTTGAAATTGGGTTTGGTCCTGGTGAATTATTGATCACAATGGCGGGAGAAGGTCGAGATGTGATCGGTTTAGAGCCTTCACCGCACATGCACCAGGTGACCCGGCGCAAGTTGGATAAACAATTGCTGTATGTCAACCGGGTATGTGCCGTCGCTGAAGCCATGCCATTTCCATCTGAAACTTTTGATAACCTGATCTCAACTTTCCCATCAAATTACATTCTGGACGAAGACACGCTGACGGAGATGATGCGGGTGGTCCGGCGCCAGGGACGCTGTGTGGTCCTCGGCCTGGGCGTGGAATTTACTTCAAAATTTAAACGCTGCTTGACCCATTTTTGGCTGGGGTCCAACCAGGATGTGGTAATCGCGCATTTTGTCAAATCTGCTGAGGAAGCGGGTTTCAAGGTCATGCGGGTTGATCATCAAACGGATGCTTATACCCTGCCGGTATTGATCCTGGAGAAGCAGGATGAATAATAAACTGGAGAAGCGGCAGGTTCGGGGAGGACAGGTTGCCGGGTCATTGACGGAGGGTTATCTACTTGACCTCCCTCCGCTGCCAGGGGGTAGGTATGGGCTGGCGCAACTGGATGATTACATGCATCTGCCGCGCAGGAAATTCCCTCACCCAAAGCCCCTGAAAGTAATGTTGGAGGCACGTGTCTCTGCGCCAGAGCTTCCCGGTACATGGGGATTTGGCCTGTGGAACGATCCGTTTAGTTTTGGGTTTGGCGGGGGTGGTATGGCACGTGCTTTGCCAGTTTTACCCAACGCGGCCTGGTTCTTTTATGGTTCAGGAGAAAACCACCTGACCTTGCAGGAAGGGCAACCTGGGGCGGGTTTGCAGGCCAAAACCTTCCGATCTCCTCTTCTGCCTCCGCTTGCATCGCTTTTCGCCCTTCCTGCTTTGCTTTTCCTGATCTGGCCGCGTTTGGCAAGGATGTTACGCCGACTGGCGCGGATGGTGGTTAAGGAGGATGCAGTCGCACTGAACGTGACCGTTGATGCATGGCATGCCTATGGTCTGGAATGGACGGAAAACAAGGTGCTTTTTGAGGTGGATGGGGAAGTCGTGTTGGAGACCCCTGTATCACCGCTGGGTCGTTTGGGCTTGGTGATGTGGATTGATAATCAATTCTTCAGGTTTGACCCTTCAGGCAGGATTGGATTTGGCATTTTAGAAGTACCCCAGGGCGGATGGCTGCAAGTGCGGCATTTGGTGGTGGGAAAACCGATGTGATTTGAGGGTTTCGATTACAAATCCTTAACCAAATTTCGTTGCTGAATATAGAGAATTGCGCGGCTTAATGGTACAATCACATGTTTGAGAGCAATTTTTTGGAGTGGATAAATTTATTATATAAAAAAATTCTATATTAGGAGGATGTATGTCAGAAAAGAAATGGGTTTATTTATTTGACGAGGTTGAGGAAGCAGAGCAGTATGCCGGTGATTGGGAAAGTGTGCGCGGCTTGCTTGGCGGCAAAGGTGCCAACCTGGCCGAAATGACGCGCATTGGCGTTCCCGTTCCCCCCGGTTTCACCATCACTACAGAAGCATGTATCGCATACCAGGATGAGAAATCCTTCCCTGAGGGCATGTGGAAACAGGTTTTGGATGCTCTGAAGGGCGTTGAGGAAAAAACCGGCAAGAAATTTGGTGATCCCGCCAATCCTTTACTGGTCTCATGCCGCTCAGGTGCAAAGATGTCTATGCCGGGCATGATGGATACCGTTTTGAATATTGGTTTGAACGATGAAACAGCCCAAGGTATGGTCGATCTGACGGAAAACAAGCGTTTTGTTTTTGATTCCTACCGCCGCCTGGTACAGATGTTTGGGGCTGTGGTGCTGGGGATCGAAGATGAAGCCTTTGAACATGAGCTGGATAGTTACAAGGCCGCCAAAGGCGTTACTTCAGACACAGATTTGGAAGCAGAAGACTTAAAACAACTGACAGAAACCTTCAAAGCAGTTGTTAAAAAGGAAATGGGCTTTGATTTTCCGCAGGAACCTGAAAAACAGCTTGAGTTAGCCACTAAGGCCGTTTTCAACTCCTGGAATGCCAAACGAGCGATTGATTATCGCCGACGTGCCAATATTCCCGACGACCTGGGCACGGCCGTTAACATCCAAACCATGGTATTTGGCAATATGGGCTGGGATTCGGGCACTGGCGTGGCCTTCACCCGAGATCCCGGTACTGGTGAAAAGAAAATGTACGGAGACTACCTGATGAACGCACAGGGTGAGGATGTTGTGGCAGGCATTCGCAACACGAAACCCATTCGCGAAATGGAAGCCGAGCTGCCTGAAGTCTTCGCACAATTTATGGATATCACCCAAAAGCTTGAAAACCACTACTACGACATGCAGGATGTCGAATTTACGATTGAAAAGGGCCAATTATGGATGCTGCAAACACGGAACGGCAAGCGGACCGCTAAAGCAGCCATCAAAGTCGCCGTCGATATGGCCAATGAAGGCTTGATTGATCAAGAAACCGCTGTGATGCGCGTTGAACCCGAACATGTCGACCAGATGCTGCATCCCCAGTTTGATCCATCCACCATTGATGAAGCCCGGCATGATAACCGCATGTTTGCCACTGGTGTGAACGCATCCCCCGGTGCAGCGGTCGGCCAGGTTTATTTTGATGCTGACACCGCCGAGAGAATGGCAAAAGAAGCGGGCCAGGATGTGATCATGGTGCGGCCGTTTACCAAACCAGATGATGTGCATGGTATGCTGGCTGCCAAGGGTATTTTGACCAGCGAGGGCGGCGCGACATCCCATGCGGCTGTGGTCGCCCGACAATTTGGTGTGCCCTGTATTGTGGGCGCATCGATGATGTCGATTAACCTCGATAAGCGTGAGTTGACCTCGAACGGCAAAGTGGTCAAAGAAGGTGATTGGGTCTCTTTGGATGGCAGCTCTGGTGAAGCCTTTATCGGCAAGCTGGACCTGACCACCCCCGACCTGGAAGAGCAAACCGAACTGATGACCCTGCTGGAATGGGCCGACGAGATCGCACGCCTGGAAGTTTGGGCGAACGCTGACTATCCCGCAGACGCCCGGCGTGCACGCACGTTTGGTGCTCGAGGAATTGGATTATGCCGAACCGAGCATATGTTCTTTGAAGAAGAGCGGTTGCCTCATGTTGAGCAGATGATCCTCAATGCTGAAGAAGCGCAAAAATTGATCGATTACGTCGAGCGGATGGAAGGCTTCTTGGCTTCCGGTAAGCTGGAAGGGCGTGACCTGACTGACGACTCCAGAGTGATGGTTGAAAAAGAGCTGGCTGAGGCCAAAGCCAATTTAGAACATTCCAAGAGCGCTCAGGCCTATTATGATGCGCTTGAAAACCTGCTGCCCTCACAGCGAGAAGATTTTTACGGCCTGTTCGAAGCCATGGACGGCCTGCCGGTGATTATCCGCTTGATTGACCCGCCCCTGCATGAGTTCCTGCCCTCACAGGAGGAATTGCTGGTTGCGGTTACCCAAATGCGGATGAATGGTGAGACGGAAGGCTTGGAAGAAAAAGAGATGCTGCTGGATGCTGTCAATAAGCTGCATGAAAGCAACCCGATGATGGGTTTGCGCGGCATCCGCCTGGGCATTGTCTACCCCGATATCATGCGCATGCAGGTGCGGGCCATTTTCGAGGCCGCCAGCGATGCAACCATCGCCGGATTCGAAGTGCACCCCGAGATCATGATCCCCTTAACCGGGCATATCAACGAGCTCAAGCGCGTGCAGCCTGAATTGGTAGCAATTGCTAAAGACGTGATGGCTGAGAAGGGCGTGACCTTTGATTATAAGTTCGGGACCATGATCGAGATCCCCCGTGCGGCACTGACGGCAGGAGAAATTGCCGAAGTGGCTGAGTTCTTCTCCTTTGGGACCAATGACCTCACCCAGATGACGTTTGGCTACAGCCGTGATGACGCCGAGCGGAACTTCCTGATCAATTATGTTGACCAGGGCATTCTGCCCTTGAACCCCTTCCAGGTTTTGGACCGGAATGGTGTTGGCCGCCTGATGGAAATGGCGGTAACCGAAGGCCGTAAGGTTCGACCCAGCCTTGAAGTTGGGATTTGCGGCGAGCACGGTGGCGACCCAAGCTCAATCGAGTTCTGCCACCTGGTGGGTAACAACTATGTGAGCTGCTCACCCTTCCGGGTGCCCGTGGCTCGCCTGGCTGCTGCTCAGGCCAAGGTCAAGAACGACTGAGGTTGCGTGTAAGCAAAATCAAGAGGCTGCCTGATAAAGCAGCCTCTTTTGATATTCGGAAGGATGTGGACTTCAGCTGATCAAGATGCAGTTTTACTGGGACCAATGCTAAAGCTCGATCTTAATTTCCTCCTCCAGCACAACTCATTCGTGTAAGCGGGCGCATTGATTGGGAAATTGAATTTAATTGTGGCTTTTATGAACCTCAAGTATACTAAGGCCATTAATTTAATCGTCATTATTTCAAAAGGAGCAGTTGATGGTGGCTAAAGGTCTTATTGTTTTAAAATGGATAGG
>JBLRWR010000078.1:0-8605 GCA_047921135.1 Candidatus Brevefilum sp. | reverse complement strand
CGATGGACTGGAAAGGGTCAGGTCGACCCAAGGGGAGATGCAAACTGCGCATGCCGGCAGTGGATCACCCGCATCTCGCAGCGCGAGCAGCGTTGACAGTGCCAGCCCGCCGCCAGCCGAATCGCCGGCGATGGTAATCTGTGATGAACCCGAAACGCGTGACAAGAGCCAACGATATACATGTAATGCATCTTCTAAGGCAGCAGGAAAAGGATCTTCTGGTGCCAACCGATAATCCACCGCTAAAATCTGGGCACGGGTTACTGACGCAAGCCTTCCCAGGAATTCCTGATAACTTCGAATGGATCCCAAAGCATACGCGCCGCCGTGCAGGTAAAGCACCACACCATTTATTGGATTAGAACCTGAGAACCATGCCGCAGAAAGTCCATTGATTTTAATAGGTTTGATTTCAATGCCTCTGGGCATTCGAAATATCCGGGTTGCCTTTTCCTGCTTCAATCGTTGCTGCTCGATCGTCCCCCTGACCTCGCTGTATCGCTGAATTTTTAATATCCACCTGGCAATCTTCGCTTGAATACTGGGCATGTCGTCCTTTCGATTACAACAATCATACACCAAATCCACTGATTTCTTTTCACCAGTAAATCATTTGTGGGGATGATTTCATCCAGCAACAATGGGGATGCAATCGAAGGAGACTTCATGAACACACATTATAATTATTTATATTACGGAGGTTGACCCATGTCCTCACAACAAAGCATAGGGCAGGAATGTACATCAGGCAACAGTCAGGCGCCGACCCTCACGGCGCACCCCGCTCGGGAAACCCGCTTGGGGGAGCTGATTATCTCCAGGGCGCTGCCGATTCGCGAGCGGCGCATGGTCGGACCCTGGTGCTTTCTCGACCGCTTTGGGCCATTGGCCTTTGCCGATGAAAAACCGATGAATGTCCCGCCCCATCCCCACATTGGACTGCAAACCGTCACCTGGCTCCTGGAAGGGGAAGTGCTGCATACCGACAGCCTGGGCTCAACTGCCACCGTCCGCCCGGGCGGGGTGAATGTGATGACGGCCGGCCAGGGCATCGCCCACGCGGAAGAAACGCCGACTCACCACAGCGGGAAACTCAGCGGCGTGCAGTTGTGGGTTGCCTTGTCAGATGTCCATCGCCACACCACACCAGCCTTCACCTGTGTAGAGCAAGTTCCAATTTATGAAACCCGCGGAAGCTTGGTCAGCCTCTTTGCCGGTATGCTGGATGATAATATTTCACCGGCGCCCCATTTTAGTGAGCTCCTAGGTGCACAAGTCCAGGTGCATCCCCGTCACAGTACGGCTTTACCACTTAAGCGTCAATTTGAACATGCACTCCTGCTTCTTGAGGGCGATTGCAACCTTGAACATCAGACGCTTTCACAAATGACCCTGTACTATCTCGGGGCCTGCCGCGAAAGCCTAAACCTGGCCAGCCAGAACGGATGCCAATTATTGCTGATCGGCGGTCCACCCTTCCCGGAGAAGATCCTCATGTGGTGGAATTTTGTGGCCCGCACCCCAGAGGAGATCCGCCAGGCACGCGACGATTGGGAAAATCATCGCCGGTTTGGTAAGGTGAAAGGCACACGGCTCAAGCGCCTTTCCAGCCCGGACCTGGGACGCCTCGCTCCTCCGAACCCGGTCAGTTGAGCGAAATGCTGATACACCCAGCCGCGACCGAAACTGGGATAGATCAGGTTGATGATTTGATGGTTTAGAAGGAACATAAACAATGAGACGCACCCGCTTAGGAGACTTGCTGTGGCTGTTGGTTTTGGCGGCCGTTACGGCGGTATTGGCCATCCCGGCCAGCCACCAGGTGTTTATCCAGTTAACCACCCGCTACCCTTACGGGATGGGCTTTCTTAAATTCGCCCTCCTGGCCACCATGGGCGAGCTTTTGTCGTTGCGGTTGGCACATCATGCCTGGAAAAAGCCAGTAGGTTTATTCTTTAAGCTGATCGTCTGGGGTGTAATTGGCGTGCTAATCACCTTCATGTTCTCGTTCTATTCGGCTGGCGTTGCAGCAATGGTCGACCGAGGAACCTTGAATCTTGGTGATGGCATGCTTGCCATCCTGTATCCCGCCTTCCTGACCAGCCTGATCATGAACCTCACCTTTGGGATCGTGTTCATGGCCCTGCACCGGGTGAGCGACACCTATATTGAGATGCGCTTCAATCAGCAGCGGCCTTCCTGTAACCAGCTGATCCAAGCGATCAATTGGCAGGCCTTCATCACCTTTGTGGTCGGCAAGACCATTCCCCTGTTTTGGATCCCGGCCCATACCATCACCTTTTCTTTACCCCCCTACCTGCGGGTAGTGGTGGCGGCTTACCTCTCCATCGTCCTGGGATTAATACTGGCGTATGCCAAAAGAAACGACGCAGATCCTTCATTCACCTAAAAACCAAACCCAAACACAAAATGAGGTATGATCACAATCATGAAACCCGAAAACCACACCCGCATTGTATACTTCTCCCACGGCGGCGGCCCGCTGCCCCTCCTGGGTGACCCCGGCCACCAGGCCATGATCGACTTCATGACCGAACTGCCTGGGCAATTTCCGCGACCGGATGCCATCCTGGTGGTCAGCGCGCATTGGGAAGAACCGGTGCCCACGCTGTTAGGCGCAGCCCAACCGCCTATGTTTTACGATTACTACGGGTTCCCTCCGCAGGCCTACCAGATCAACTACCCCGCCAACGGGCATCCGGACTTGGCAGTCCGGATTGCCAGTGTGCTGAAACAAGCCGGCATTCCAGCCCACATTGACCCAAAACGCGGCTTTGACCACGGCCTGTTCATCCCCCTCAGCCTGATGTATCCCCAGGCCGATATCCCCGCCCTGCAGCTTTCCCTGCAGCAGGGGCTATCGCCTCAAGCCCATCTTGGCCTCGGCAAAGCATTGCGCGGCCTTGAGGAAGAAAACCTGCTGGTGATCGGTTCGGGGTTTTCCTTCCATAACATGTCCGCTTTTTTTCATCACGACCCGGCTATGATCACCCCGCGCAATAACGCCTTCCAGGACTGGCTGATCAATACCATCACCGCCGACATCCCCCAAACGGAACGCCTCTCCCGCCTGGAAAATTGGGAAACAGCACCCTACGCGCGCTACTGCCACCCGCGTGAAGAGCACCTGCTGCCGCTGCACGTCTGCGCCGGTATGGCAGGTCGTGCCGGACAGGTCATCTTTGATGACATCATCCTGGGCGTACGCTGCGCAGCTTTTTTGTGGCAATAATGGGTTAATAACCCAACAACCAACCACACTAACAATAAAGCCCCACGCCACAACTTCCCAACCAGAGGTATTTGGGAATGTTGTTTGTTTGTTCTTGTAATATTCCTCAAAACATTGTTTAATATAATCAAATATCACTATAATTTTAGTTATTCATCCATGCTTTGAAATGACATAAAGGGAGGGGACCGATGAACTTTCATTCCCGTTTCTTAAATTATGTTGTGATGTTGTTGGTTTTGTCACTCTGCTTAAGCGGATGCCAGATTGTGGAACTGTTATGGCCAAACACGGATCTAGTGGAGATTGCTGATGTATTGCCGGACGAGGCAGACATGCAGAAACTGGAAGAAGCGATCGATGAAATGGAGAAAGAACTGAAAAAGGTCGAACCAGAGCCCGACATGGGGGTGACCGTTTCGCCCATCACAAATTCATTTACCCTGCATTATAAGTATGAGTCTGAAGCTTTTGCATTCAAAGGGACGGCTGAAGAAACCTTTAAGGTTGAATACATTTCTACCTCCACAACAAAATCCCCCATTAAGACGATCTTCCCCTTTACCCAGGCATTTGATGGGTACCAATTCACCACGATCGAGGGATCGAATGCCGGTGTACCCTGCTATGTACAGCTACAATCGGATGTGGATTACTTGGTCATGGGCGAATTCTTACCCGACACCTGTGAGTTTAAATTCGTATTTAATGGAGAACTGGAGGATATGAGCATCCTTGGAAATTCCTGTCTGGAATATGCTAATATGCTGGAGAATTTCCCCACCTTTTTTTCACCGCCGCCAGAGAAAATAATCGTCATCAAACAGGAAAATGAAATTATGTTCCTGGATCAATACCATTCGGTATGGTTAACCGACATCCGATTTGGTTACGAGGTTCCCTGCGCGATGAAGTAAAACCAGGTTTAATCAACACACCCTGGCCCAGATCAGATTATTATCTAAGCTCAGCAGATTGTTGAACCTGACTCAGTTTATCTTACCAGGATATATTTACAATCACTGCGATTTCTTCAATTGTTTACCGATCTTATCCGCCGCTAATTTCCCCGTGATCAACGATACCGGCAGGCCTGACGGGCTGTAAGTCCATTGCCCGGCTTGATACACATCCGGCAGGGGTGTATTGACCGCACTGGCAATCTTGATCAGCCGGTTTTCAGCTGGCATGGGGTGATTGGTAAAGGACCACCCGGTGATGGCGCCGTCAGTACTACCCGTCATCTTCTGAATGGTCATCGGTGTGGCGGTGAAACTATCGATTACAGACTCTGACAACCCAGGGTAAATCGACCGGTCCAGCGTATTGATCATCATCTCTGTTACCGCATCTTTGAAAGCCTCTTCCCACCCCTGGTCATAGATGTATTTTGTGAGGTGATAGTCAAATAAGGCACTGATGATCAAACCGGTTTTCCCGGGGGGTGCCAGGCTGCTGTCTCGCAATGCCGGGATGGCAATTTCATACGTGGTCAGGGCAAAAAATCGCTCCAACCAACCCCTAACCTCTTCCCAGGTGCCGTTAATGGGCACAGGCCCGGCGCTCGATTCGCCTTTTCGGCTTGGCGTGTAGAAAAAATGTCCGGTTGCAATCTCTTCAAAGTAGCCTTTATCCAGGTTGCTGGCTAAGAACAGGGTAAAGACAGAATCATTTCCTCTCATTGCCCGCAATGCAGCTTTCTTTTCCTGAACTACTCGGTGAGTTTTCTGAATTTTAAGGCTGGCTTCATCAATGCGATTATAAAGGGCTTTTTGGTCTGCTGTCCACAACAAGCAATGGTATCCAATCTCATCACCCTGCTGTGTGGTCACCGTTTTTGTGTCCAGGTTGATCGATTCAACGGCTGTACCCGTCCGGATCTCTCCACCGTTGGCGGTGATAAAATCGGTTAATCTTTGAACCAGCGTGCCTGTCCCGGCCTTTGGATAGTAATAATCCTGGTAAAGTGTGAAATAACTCAGCGCAAAATACGCCGGCGTTTCAGTAAAGAAATGCTGGGTAAAAATATCGATCAGGGCATGGTCCTGGGTGAATTTTTGCAGGTAATCGGCCACAGGCTGGTCTTTGCCAGCAACCTTACGCACATTGAGGGCGTATTTGAACATCCACGGGAACACTTCCTTGATAAAATAGTCCCGGTCTTGCTTAAAATCCAAGAAAATGGGGTTCTTAATCCCGTACTGGATTTGCATATAACGCATCATCTGCCGGATATCGACCATGATGGCTGAAATCTCAGCTTTTGCTTCCGGGTAAAGCCTATGCAGCAGGGCTTCATAATCATCCAGGCTCTGATCCGATTCTACCCGCACCACCTCATCCTCAATCCCGACCGAGATGTGATTTTTAACAAAGTCGATCTCGATGCCCAGTTGCTTGAGCATGGGGAACATCACACCTGCGTTATCCAGCGCCCGGATGCCCCCATCAAAGGTAAACCCGTCCTTGATGAAAGAATTGATCAGTCCGCCGCAGTGCGGTTCTTTTTCTACCAGAAGCGTGGCATGCCCCTGCTTTGCCAAAAAGGCGGCCGCCGTCAGGCCAGAGGCACCTCCGCCCACAACAATCACATCGTACGTCATAGATGCCCTTCCAAATAAGATTTTATGAATGCTTCACTCCGATCCCAGACGGTTTGCCGCACTTCCGGTCTGACAGAATACCAGGCTGGCTTTTCTTCAATGGTCTGGTTGAAGAATGTCCCGGTAACCTCCGCCAGGCTGGGGTCAGCGGTCAGGTAGTAAATCGCTTCACCGGCATGGACCGGATCTTTTAAAAACCAGTGCAAGATGTACCGGCTGTAAAAGCGATAAAAGAAATTATTGTTCATCCCGATATTCGTCCGCACAGCGCCCGGGTGCATGATATTGAATGTCAGCCCGCTACCTTGATGTCGCTCTGCCAGGGCCAGCGCCGTGTGAATCTGGGCGATCTTGGCCGCACCGTAGGCCAGCATACCGATATAGGGACGTTTGCGCCAGTTAAGATCATTAACATTGAAACCGCCAAATCGATGCGCTTCAGAACTGATAAACAGCACCCTAGCAGGCGCGCCGCGCTGCAAGTTCACTTCCAGCAACCGTGTGAGCAGAAAAGACGCCAGGTGGATCACGCCGAAGGTCATTTCATACCCATCCGGGGTGAAGCGGCGCCGCTTATTGAACAGGCCGGCATTATTGATCAAAATGTGAATTTGCGGGTATTTTTCACGAATTTCCAGGCTGGCCTGCTGTACTTCTGCCAGCTTTTCGAAATCCGCAATGAAGACATCAACCGGCACGTCATATGTCTCTTGCAACTCGGTTTGCACCTGGCGGGCTTTTTCGCCATTCCGGCAGATCATCACCAAGTGTGCGCCGCCCTGCGCCAAGCGTTTGGCTGCCACGTATCCTATCCCGGAGGTAGTACCGGTGATGACGCACACCTTTCCGTCTAACCGCGCGTCGGTTGTCTTCTGCGTTCTGAGGTTGTTTTGAATAAATTGCAGTTCTTCTGGTAGCCGCATATCACCCCATCATCACCCAAACACGCGTTTCATAAAGCGTGGGTAAATTTTTTTCATCAAAGGAACGTTTGGGAAGATATCCCCCCATAAATCATAATAGTCCCGCTGGTGGCTGATCCGTCCATCCTCGCCCAGCGTCAGCTTGGTGCAGCCAAATAGCGTTGTGCTGGGGGTTTTACCGAAGATCATCGTCATCTCCCATTGCATGAAGATAAAATTTTCACTATTCGCGATGGAAATGATCTTCATTTGCAATTCTTGGCAGCGCTCCGTCAGGCGATTGCACATGGCGGTAAAGTCCGTTTTACCCACCACTGTTTGGATCGGGTCCTGGAAGACGATATCCTCACGATAGTAGGGGAAAATATGCGCCCAATCTGGTTTACCGCTGGTGTTATAGGTTTTCGACCATAATTCAAGGACCAGCTCAGTATTTAGGGGCGGCAAGGCGCTCGGAGATGGGATAGAGTTTTCTGTAACCATAAATTGTTCAATAAGTCATTTCTAATGTTTTGCAGCAAAGCACCCAAAAAGCTATGCGCGAGATGATTTCTAGTAGACGATGATTGAGGTGGATTGGCAAAACCTGTCAAACCCTGATGATCACCTACTTATTATAAAATAAAGACCCCTATATTTTACCTGATAATATCAATAAAATTTCAATTTAACCCCCATTTTGTCTAAAGATTAAAGCAATTATTTCGTTTTCAATAAATATAGGTGTCACGAACTTATGCGATAGCCCCGTTTTGTGGTGAAGATTGTATTCATCGTTATCCGCTGCTGTGATGATCCCCAACAAGCCAAAGACATTCGATTTGGCACAGAGCCAAGAACCACTTGGAATACAGCAATTTATGATAGGTAGGCAGCAAAGTAAATCCTCAAATTAACCAATCACATCAACTCTTCCGAAAGTACGATGATTTGATCATCAGTTTGATAGCGATAGGTTTGCGACTTTTTCGGGTTCAAATGGATACCATAGGTTTTTTCAGGGTCATTCCCTTCAGCATCAATACGATACCCCAGAGCAACCTCATCTTTTCTGCGAGCAGACTCTACCACCGTGTAGAAGTTCACCGGTTCGCCCAGGACAACATAGTCCCGCGCCGGCCGTAGATACACTTCTGACCCCTCAGATTCGAGTAGGTTCTGAAAAACAGCGTTCAACAATTTGATCTCAGAGACCTGGCTCAAATACAGGCTGATGAAGAAATCACTGACAATAAAATCGTCAACCTCTGTGACCTCAGCTAGCTCCCGGTTGCGTAAATCGAGCATTTCTGATACGACTGAAAACTGGCAATCCTCGCATTTGTTAGCCATATCCCGCAAATGCAAAAGCGTGATCATGGTCCTTGCATCCGCCACCTGGTAAGACAGGTCGTCACTATAACTTAACAAAATGATGTGCTGGTAATCCTTGGGAACAAGCTTCTCAAGCTGGTCACGGTCGGTCGTGATCCCATATTGAAATTTGAGTTTAGCCCGGTTAAGCTTGATGTTATCCCAGGATGGCGCTTTTTTAACATAAGCCGGATTTGCAACAACCAGTATCCTGGAATTCTTGGGTATGTAGTGGTCCATTTCCAGCAGGATCCGTTCAGCCTTCCTGTTCCATCCCAGGATCAGGATCTTTTCAGGTTCATGCACCTCGGTCTGCATGTGACGGATATACTCTTCAACAATTAGCCCTGGATCAATATCTGACAGGAAAATCTGGTCGTCATCTTCAGCTAACAGGAATATCTGGTCCTCCTCCTCAACCGTAACGTCCATGGGCGGATTAAGCACCGGGTGTTCACCCTTCTTCCAGATGC
>JBLRWR010000077.1:0-8666 GCA_047921135.1 Candidatus Brevefilum sp. | reverse complement strand
GTGCAACCCCCGGGGGTCTTGGTGGGTGGGTTAATCAGAAATCAGCAGCACAGCCGATATTCGCATGTGTTCTCAGACCCCCGGGGTTTTAAGTGGTGCAACCCCCGGGGGTCTTGGTGGGTGGGTTAATCAGAAATCAGCAGCACAGCCGATATTCGCAATTGTCCTCAGACCCCCGGGGTTTTAAGCGGGTTAGTGTGATCAGGCGACCTCGAAGGCCAGCCTATCCTTGCCGCGTGACACCTGCACGGTATCGCCCTCGCTGATTTCACCGCCGACGACCATCAGCGCCAGCGGGTCCTGCAGCTCGCGCTGGATGGCGCGCTTGAGCGGCCGGGCGCCGAAGTCCGGGTCGTAGCCGACCTCGGCCAGGTAGGCACGGGCATCTGGTTCTACTAGCAAGGTCAGGCCGCGCTGGGCCATCAAACCCGCTACCCGCTCCAGCTGAATATCGACGATGTGCACCAGGTCTTCCCGGGTGAGGGGGTGGAACACGACGATCTCGTCCAGGCGGTTGAGGAACTCGGGGCGGAAGTGCGCCTGCAGCAGGCGATTGACCTGCTCGCGGGTGACCTCTTTGACCCCGCCCTGGTCGGCAATGCTGCTCAACCACAGCTCGCTGCCCAGGTTGCTGGTCATGATCACCACGGTATTGCGAAAGTCCACGGTGCGGCCCTGGCCGTCCGTCAGGCGGCCGTCCTCCAGCAGTTGCAGCAATGCGTTGAACACTTCGGCATGGGCCTTTTCGATCTCGTCGAACAGCACCACGCTGTAGGGCCGGCGGCGGACCGCTTCGGTGAGCTGGCCGCCTTCCTCAAAGCCCACATAACCGGGAGGTGCGCCGAACAGCCGGCTGACGGTGTGTTTCTCCTGGTATTCGCTCATGTCGATGCGCACCATGGCATCCTCATCATTGAACATGAACTCCGCCAGGGCACGAGCTAACTCGGTCTTGCCGACGCCGGTCGGCCCCAGGAAGATAAAGGAGCCAATGGGACGGTTGGGGTCTTGCAGGCCAGCCCGGGCGCGCCGGACGGCGTTGGAGATCACGTCCACAGCCTCATCCTGGCCGATGACGCGCTGGTGGAGGCGCTCTTCCATGCGCATTAACTTTTGCATCTCGCCCTCCAGCAGGCGAGAGACGGGGATACCGGTCCACTTGGCGACGATTTGAGCGATCTCTTCGGCATCGACCTCCTCTTTAAGCAGGGTAAATTCCTTCTGCAGGTCCTTCAGGCGGGCTTCGGCTTCTGCCAGGCGCGTTTCCAGTTCGTTGAGTGTGCCATAGCGCAGCCGGGCGGCTTTTTCCAGCTCAGCGTTGCGTTCCGCCCGTTCGATCTCAATTTCGGTCTGGTCCATCTGCTCTTTGATGTTGCGGATCTCCTGGATAGCCTGTCTTTCGGTCTCCCAACGAGTGTGGAGCTGGTTGGCCTGCTCGCGCAGGTCGGCCAGTTCTTTTTCGATGTTGGCCAAACGCTCTTTGGAGGCTTTGTCCTTCTCTTTCTGCAGCGCCTGGCGTTCGATCTCCAGCTGCATGATAGCCCGGTCCACCTCATCCAGGGCTTGGGGTTTAGAGTCGATCTCTGTGCGCAGGCGGGCAGCGGCCTCATCGATCAGGTCGATGGCTTTATCCGGCAGGAAGCGGTCGGCGATATAGCGGTGGGAGAGGGTGGACGCGGCGATGACGGCCGGGTCGGTGATGCGCACGCCGTGATGCACCTCGTAGCGCTGCTTCAGCCCGCGCAGGATGCTGATGGTATCCTCCACGGAGGGCTCGCTGAGGAAGACGGGCTGGAAGCGGCGTTCCAGGGCGGCGTCCTTCTCGACATGCTTGCGGTATTCATCCAGGGTGGTGGCGCCAATCATGTGCAGCTCGCCGCGAGCCAGCATCGGTTTGAGCATGTTGCCGGCATCCATGGCGCCCTCAGCTGCGCCCGCGCCGACCACGGTGTGCATCTCATCCACGAACAGCAGGATTTCCCCGGCTGAGTCTGTGATTTCCTTTAATACAGCTTTCAGCCGTTCTTCAAATTCACCGCGATACTTGGCGCCGGCGATCAGCGAGCCGAGGTCCAGGGCAATGATCTTCTTGTTTTTGAGCCCCTCAGGCACATCGCCATTGACGATGCGCTGGGCCAGGCCTTCGACGACGGCGGTCTTGCCCACGCCAGGTTCGCCGATTAGGGCCGGGTTGTTCTTGGTGCGGCGGGAGAGGATCTGCACGATACGGCGGATCTCCTCATCCCGGCCGATGACGGGGTCCAGCTTGCCGGTGCGCGCCAGGGCGGTCAGGTCCCGCCCGTATTTTTCCAGCGCCTCGTAGGTGGATTCCGGCGTTTGGGAGGTGACGCGCTGCGAGCCGCGCACTTCCCTCAGCGCTTTGAGGATGGCGTCCTTGGTAAGGCCGTAACTTGACAGCCGTTTGCCCTCGGGGCTTTCTGTTAGCCCCAAAAGCAGGTGTTCGGTGGACACATACTCATCGGACATGCCCTTGGCATAGCGCTCAGCCGCGCCGGTCACCTCGGACGCAGCCCGGGTCAGACCGGGTTGACCTGTGCCGCCGCCGTACACCTTGGGGCGGTTTTCCAGGTCTGACTGGAGGTCTTCGCGCAAGGCCAGCGGGCTGCCGGCGATCTTGGTGACGATGGCCGGCACCACACCATCCGCTTGCTGTAAAAGTGCCTGCAGCAGGTGGGCTGGTTCGATGTTTTGATGATTAAGCTCAGCAGCCAGGCTTTGGGCCTGGATCAGTGCTTCCTGTGCTTTTTGTGTGTATTTGTTTAAGTCCATCATTTCTCTCCAAAAAGATTGCCCCTAAGGGATGTTCCACGGGGCACCTTATTCTGTTGATTACTAAATATTTTTCTCAGATTAATCATAATTGGTGGGTGTTTGAGAAATATTAATGAGATATCAGAGTTTTGCATATAAAAATTTCCCCCAAAGGTCAATTCATGGATAAAAGCAATTGACATCAACCCCAATAAACATTAAACTAATACTGTAGGAATTATTTCTACCATTACGATCGTCTATCACCTACGAATGATCGAGGAGGTTTTATGACCACCACAAAATATCAACTGACCATGCGCGCAGGTCCTGCACCTGGTAAGACGTTTTTCTTGGAAAAAGAAGAAACCATCCTTGGTCGCCTCATGGATAATGATATCTCTATCGGCGACCCCGAGATATCACGGCGGCATACGCGGTTTTTCTTACGGGATGAGAATGTCTATGTTGAAGACCTGGGCTCCACCAATGGTACATTTCTCAATGGCGAACGGGTCATCAGCCCCCAGCAGTTACGTAAAGGGGACATGATCACCCTGGGCGAGAGCGTGATCCTGGTCTATGATAAGCTGTTCCAGGCGGCTGATGACACGGTGGTTAATCCCCCGGTTGAAGCTGTCCCGGCGCCTGTATTCACACCGCCAGCGCCGGCGCAGCACTATATCTTCGAAGAAGATCAGCGGGACACCGAGCCCTGGGAGGATGAGCAGGCCGGGTATGAACATCCCCTTTCAGAAGCTGAAGCCGTTGAATATGTTCCCCCGGCGAAGCGGAAGGCCAAGAAGGGCGGCATGCCGACCTGGATGATCATCATGCTGATTGCCATCGTTGTGTTTGTGTGCGTGATCGCCGTCACGATGTATTTCATGCCCGCGTCGTGGTGGTGTGCCCTTACCTTTGACTCCCTAGCGGGCTGTCCGCTGCCTTGAGGGTGATCAACCGATCCAACCAACCCTGCCCGGTCTTCTGGGCGGGGTTTTTGGTTTAAGGGGGACAGGGTTGGTCTGCGTGGCTCTGATCTCTTGTAGCATGCCCTTGCACAAAATTGTCCCTTATGGCTGGATAAACTTAAGCGGGAAGGTGTGGAATTTCAACGTGCCTAGCTCGAACAGGAATAGGCTATCGGTGTGATCAACCCGCGTCAGTAGCGCAGCGATTTCACCCAACAAGTCCTCAGCCCTGGCGTAATCCGCGCGTTCCAGGGCGGCATGTACCTGGATGAACTTGTGCTCAACGAGGGCGTGTAGCGGTGCCTTTTCGCGGTAAGCATAATCACCCACAATGCCCCGCAGGCGCATGTGGCGCGGATGGGGCCACCAGGCCGAGCGGAAATGGGCGCTGGGGATGGCCAGGGTTTGATAGCGGCGCAGCATGTCATAGGTCTCAATCGTCAAGCGTACATCCGAAATCACCTGGGGGTCAACGTCCAGATCGCCCAAATAGGCAAGCATGTCCGCCTCCAGCTCTGCCAGGCTGAGGCTGAAACGCGCCTCACTGGCGGTGGAGATGATGGTCTCATCATCAGGGCCTTCGGGCAGAGTAAAGTAGAAGTCGATCACTGTCTCCCAGCTGTACAGGCGGTCCAGGTAGGCCACCAGCGCAGCCGCCTGCATATAACCGATCTCGTGCTGGGCGGCGTAAAAATCGTTGACAATATCGGTGATGGGCAGGTAGAGGCCCAAGTCCAGCAAGGCCGCGGCGCGTTCCAGGGCGTCTCCCTCACGGTAGTGTCCCCCCGAAAGGTAGACGGCCAGCCCCTCGGCCAGGATGGCTGGGCGCGGGCCAGTGGTGTTGATGGTACGGTCGATCACATGCACAATTTCGTGATGGGCCAGGATTTCGAAGTTTATCCCGGTCCAGTTGTAATGCGAATAGGTCAGCACGGCCTCGTCGGTGGCAAACCCGCCATGGCCCACCACCACGGGGATCAGCACGATCGGGAGGGGATCAGTGAGCGGGTTTTCTTCTAAAACGCCAGCTTCGTCAAATTGGGCTAGCGCCAGGGCGCTTCTGCTTTCTACGGCAGCGGTGATCTCCGGCAGGTCCGCAGCTGCGTCGGTGCCGGTGAGGTAGTGCAGGGTACAGCACGGGCTGTGGGCAACCGCCCATGCTGCTGTGCGGTCCTGGGTGTCGGGCAGCAGGTGGACCCCTTCCGTCCAGGCCAGGCCTGCTTCAGGTAGGTTGAACTGGAAGCTGAGGAATCCCGGCGACATATCCGCAGTGTCGATGATCCAATAGAAGATCGCCTGGCGATTGTGTCGTGAGAAGGTTGTGGACAACAAGATCTGGTCTGGTTCATCAGCCAGGGCAACCGTGATTTCCCAATCCTCCGCGGGTTCCTCCCCGGTATAGGTCACCCGGGCGCTGAGGATATCCCCGACATGATAAGGGGCGACGGGAAAGAACTCGACGGCGAACTCGCCTGATTGGATTTGAGCGGCAGGGGTGGAGATAGGCGCGCCCATCCCCGTGATCAGCGAGAGGACAACCAGGAGCAGTGTAGACGCGCGTGTGATCATGATTGGTATTTTACCTGAGGATGAACGTAAATTATTAAGCGCCAGAATGGAATTTTACGCAGTTGTCCCGTGTGCTATAATGAAAATTTGCGGTAAAACGATAAGAACAATGTAAGGTGAAAAGATATGTTTAAGAAAATTACTCAGTTCCTTGGGGCAGATCCGCATCAACGCCGGGTTGATGCATTGATGGACATTGTCCACGAGATCAACGCCCTGGAGCCCGAATACGAAACATTAAGCGATGAACAACTGGGCGCGAAAACTCAGGAATTTCGGCAGCGGCTGTCTGCTGGTGAGACCCTGGATGACTTGCTGGTGGAAGCCTTTGCGACGGTGCGCGAAACGAGCAAGCGCACACTGGGGCAGCGTCATTATGATGTGCAAATGATCACCGGCATCACCCTGCACCGAGGGGAGATCGCCGAGATGAAGACGGGCGAAGGTAAAACCCTGGCAGCGACCCTGCCACTGTATTTAAACGCGCTGGCAGGGCGCGGTGCGCACCTGGTGACGGTCAACGACTACCTGGCGCGCCGTGACGGTCGCTGGATGGGCGCCATTTACCAGTTTTTGGGGCTATCGGTAGGCATCTTGCAGATGGCAGCCCGCACTGAGAACGGCCGCAAGGCCTTCATTTATGATCCCGGCCAGCGATCGCCGATTGAGGAACAGGATCAGCTGCAGATGGTGGACCGCCGGCAGGCTTACCAGGCGGATATCACCTACGGGACCAATAACGAATTTGGTTTTGACTACCTGCGGGATAACCTGACCAACAGCAAAGCGGCCCGGGTGCAGCGCGGCCATTATTACGCCATCATTGATGAGGTGGATAACATCCTCATCGATGAAGCCCGGACGCCGTTGATCATTTCTGGGCCTTCCCATGAAGATTCTGAGTGGTACATCCGCATGGCAGGGATCGTCAGGCAGCTATTGCCAGAGGATTATGAGATCAGCGAGAAGGATCGCACCGTCTCGCTCTCGGAGATCGGCCTGGCCCATGTGGAAGAGCTGTTGGGCATGCCCTTGCGCGATCCCGAGCGCCCGGAGGATATCACCCCGGAGCAGGCGCGCTTGCTGGGCTTTTTGGAGCAGGCGCTGCGGGCGGAATTTTTATTCCATCGCAACAAAGAATACATCGTCCAGGATAAGGAAGTGGTGATCGTGGACGAGTTCACCGGCCGGTTAATGCCCGGGCGGCGCTGGTCAGATGGGCTGCACCAGGCGGTGGAGGCCAAGGAGGGCGTCAAGGTCCAGGCAGAGAATGTGACCTACGCCACCATCACGATCCAAAATTACTTCCGCATGTATGAAAAATTAGCGGGGATGACGGGTACAGCCCTGACGGAAGCCGAAGAGTTTGACAAGATCTACAGCTTAGAGGTACTGCCGATCCCCACCCACCTGGAATACCGGGCGATGGGGGATGAGCCAGACCTAGTGGAGGCGGGCGATCGGGATGAATACGGCTATAAATACGCTTATTATTACCAGCCAGATGATGAGGGCCAAACGCCGTTGTTTTGGAAGCGTAAGGACTACCCGGACGTGGTTTACCAGACAGAGGAAGCTAAACTGCGGGCGATCGTTAAGGAGATCATTTATTACCACGTTGTTGGCCGTCCACAGCTGGTGGGCACAACATCGGTTGAGAATTCTGAACGCCTGTCTACCCGCTTGAATGCCTCCAATGTGCGCCGCTTGCTGGAGGTTTTCCTGATCCGCTTTGCTTATATCGAGCAGAATAACCTGAAAGGCCGGGATGTGATGTCAACGCCGGAGCTGGATCAGCTGTATGCACCCTTGGACCAGCTGCGCAGCCCAGAGCTGCGGCGCCTGGGCCGGGAATACGGTCTGAATTCGCTCAGCCCCCTGGATGAAGACAACCAGGCCCGCTTGCTGGAGATCTTTAACCTCTCGGAAGCAGATTGGCCGCGTTTGGATGCGACCCTCAAAGCCGGTGTGCAACACCAGGTGTTAAACGCCCGCAAGCATACCGAGGAATCAAAGATCATCGCTGACGCGGGCGCGTTTGGCGCGGTGACCATTGCCACCAACATGGCAGGCCGCGGTGTGGATATCAAGCTGGGGGGCGAACTGCCCGAAGAACGCCTGAGCAATGTGAACCGCTTCCTGGCCGAGCAGGGGGTTCCCGATCCATTTAACATGCGCATGCAGGATCGCCTGGAAGCTCTTGAAGCCGTGCCAGAGACCGACTACGGGGATTATGCGGAGGATGTGGCCGCTTTTATGACCTATATGGCGGAGATGAAGCGCGTGCGTGAGCTGGGCGGCCTGCATGTGATCGGCTCAGAGCGCCACGAAGCCCGCCGAATCGACAACCAGCTGCGCGGCCGCGCTGCCCGCCAGGGTGACCCGGGCTCGTCGCGCTTTTTCCTCTCTCTGGATGATGACCTGATGCGCTTGTTTGGGGGCGGCCAGGTGGAAACGCTGCTTGCGCGCATGAATATCGATGAGGGTATGCCCATCGAGAGCGGCATCATCGGCCGGATTGTCGAATCCTCACAAACCCGGGTGGAGGGAGCCAACTTTGACGTGCGCGAACACCTGCTGGAGTATGACGATGTGCTCAACGCCCAGCGGGAACGTATTTACGAACAGCGCGAGCGCATCTTTGATAAGGAAGACCTGCGCGAGGATGTGACGGAAATGCTGCGCACCGAGGTCGGCCGGCGCATCCAGGAAGGCCTGCAGGATGACGAGGGCTTGTGGCGGCTGCTGGCTTACCTTGATGATACCCAACCGCCCATTGACCAGGTCGGGGTATTTCACCCCACCTTCACCCTGCAATTGATCATGGACCATGTCGGTCAGCCCGAAACGGTGGAAGCGCTCAGCGACCGGCTGGTGACAATTGCGTCTGAATCCATGGAAGCCTGGCATAACCACCTGCAAAGCTGGTCTGAGGCCCTGATCAGCAACGCCCATATGGGCTTCGAGAATCAGCTGGCTGAACGGCTGGAGGCGCTGGATACTTTTGTGGAAGGCCTGGGATATGAAGAAGGGGACCGGGGGGGGGACCTCAAGGCGGAGCTTTCTGCCCTGGTGCGGGTGCCGCTGCGCCTGACGGATGAGGTGATCGACGCTTTGGAAGCAGGTTTGCCGGAAGCTGTTGATGAGGTGGCCGGTCAGATCCGGGCAACCTTAATGCAAATTTTTATCCGACGGCTGATTCTAACCTTTGAACGCCGTTTTACGGATAACTGGAACCTTAAAGCGGCAGATCTGGCCGAGGAATCCTGGGAAGATGTGCATGTTTTGTTGATGGAACGGGTGACCGATACCCTGCAGCGGCGCAGGGAGCACGTCCTGGGCGACTCAGGTGAG
>JBLRWR010000076.1:3479-8720 GCA_047921135.1 Candidatus Brevefilum sp. | reverse complement strand
GTTTTACGGTTGTTAATGCCTCAGCCAGAAAGTGTGTGGGGATACATTTTCAAGGAAAGGATACTCAGTATACCCAGTCTTTTGGGTTTTTGGTCAATTCTGGCAAGACACGCCGGCCATTAAATCAGAAAAGACATGCTGTTTGGGCATGTCTCTCTGAGTTGAGGGTGGGATGATGGAATTTATTTGATGGCGTAGCTCAGGTTGCATTCCATGACGATGGCCAGGGTGCCGGCTGCGATGGGTACTGCCATTTCAGCGGCGACCATCGCGCCTTTGCCATCAAAGTAGCCATAGGGCATGCCGGTCTCATAGACATTGATGCTGATGATTTCACCTAATTCAACCCCGGCGGATTCAGCGATGGCCTGGGCTTTGGCTTTGGCATCGGCAATGGCGAGGTCGCGGGCTTCAGCGATGGCAACTGAGCGGTCTTCAACGTTGAAGGAAATCCCATAGATTGTATTGGCGCCAGCTTCGACAGCTGCGTTGAGGACTTCTCCCAGGCTGGAAAGCTCACGGACGGTGACGTTGACGGTGTTCTCAACAACATAATAACGGCCTTCAACTTCGCCGGTCATCGGGTTCCAGCGTTCGTTCGGGAAAATGTTGAAGTTTGAGGTTTGGATATCCTTTTCTTCAACACCCATCGTTTGCAACACCCGGGAAAGGGCGTTGGCTTGCGCATTATTTGCCTCCAGGGCTTCTGAAACGGACTCGGCCTCAGAGCGCACACCGATGTTGATTGTGGCCATGTCGGGGACAATGGTCACTCTGCCGATCCCGCTGACAGACATTGACCGAATGCTCTCCGGGGCGGCGGGTGCGGCTGCTGGCGAGCAGGCTGCCAGTACGCCCAGGGCGACGATACTGATCAATAAAAGACTGTATTTTTTAAACATTGTGTTCCTCCAAAAAGTATGTTGGTAAGTTTTATTTCCTTTCGCCGTATAGACGCATAATGCGCGTGGGAAGTTCCAAATTATTTGATAGTTGTGAGAAATTACCATAGCGGATTTTTTGAGTTTCTGCCAACTTCTCGCGTAGGCTGATTGGCGCGTATGCGTGACGAATGTCATTCGGTTGATTTTACACCGTTCATATTGACGGTAAATCAAATCTCGATTATGTTTAAGGCGAATAAACCAAATGTGGAGCAGGTATGTTCTTCATCCAGGGACAACTGAGCCAGGAACCGCGCGGGTGCTCATCCGAGCTGCCGGCGTATTTTTTATTTTACTTAGCCCTGAGATCCATTTGGCCTATTTGTGTAAGATGAAAAAACCTCACAAACCAAATTAACAGGAGAGATTATGTCAGAAACAACCAATGCATTTACCATGGCCCAGCAGCAGTTTGATCAGGTCGCAGATCTTTTGGGGCTTGACCACCAGATCCGAGAGATGCTGCGTTTTCCGCTGCGCGAATATCACCTGCGCATCCCGGTGCGGATGGATGATGGCAGCATTCGCGTCTTCCAGGGATATCGCGTGCAGCATAACGACGCGCGCGGCCCGGCTAAAGGTGGCTTGCGGTTTCACCCCGCTGAGACAGCGGATACGGTGCGCGCTCTGGCGATGTGGATGACCTGGAAGTGCGCGGTGGCCGATATCCCCCTGGGTGGCGGGAAGGGCGGGATTGTCATCGACCCGGCTACCTTATCGATGGATGAAAAAGAGCGCCTGTGTCGGGCTTTTGTGCGCAATTTGTGGCGGAATATTGGCCCTCGGCAGGATGTCCCCGCGCCCGATGTGGGCAGCAACCCGCAGATGATGGGCTGGATGATGGATGAATATTCGGTCATCACCGGGGAATACACCCCCGGGGTGATTACAGGCAAACCAGTGGGCGGCGGCGGGTCCTTAGGCCGGACTGAGGCCACCGGCTATGGCGTGATCTACACCGTCCGCGAGGCGATGAAGCGCTTAAACATTGATTCAACCATCACAACAGCAGCCATCCAGGGCTTTGGCAACGTGGCTCAATACGCTGCCGAAGGCTTTATCAACCAGTTGGGCGGTAAGGTGGTGTGCGTCAGCTATTGGGATCGGGACGATCGCGCAGCTTACACAGTCAGCAAAGACGATGGCATCGATGTGGAATTCCTGATGGGCATCACCGACCAATACGGCTCGATCAATAAGGACCAGGCCACTGCTGCAGGGTACAAAATTGAAGATGCCGATGCATGGATCACCAAGGAAGTTGATGTCCTCATCCCGGCGGCCCTTGAGGGCCAGATCAACGGGGAATCGGTGCAAAAGATTCACGACAGAGTTAAGATTTTGGCTGAAGGCGCCAATGGGCCTACCACGCCAGAAGCAGACGAGGTCTTGAAAGAGCGCGGTGTGTTTGTCATTCCCGACTTCTTGTGTAACGCAGGCGGCGTGACCACCTCTTACTTTGAGGGCGTTCAGAATGATATGAATTTCTACTGGACCAAAGAAGAGGTGCTCGAGAAGCTGGATGATAAGATGACCGTGGCCTTTGCCGCGGTGTATGACATGGCGCAATCGCAAGACGTATTCATGCGCGATGCAGCCTATATGGTGGCGATCGACAAGGTCGTCAAGGCCATGGAATTGCGCGGCTGGCTCTGATCTTCAACCGCTAAAGAAAGCAGCAAGCCCCCGATGGTTTTGATCGGGGGCTTTTTTGTGATCCTGTTTGCGCCTTGAACGCGGCCGAGTTGCGTTGGAACCAGCAGTGAAAAATTAACTACCGAAACAATTAGGTGAAATTAATCCATTTAATAGACTTTGTATTTAAACATTGTGATAAAATTTGGGAGAAGGCAGCGCTTTGAGGATGCCCCCCTCATCCTCGGCGCTGTCTTCATTTTTGGTTAGTCTTGCACAAACCAAAAAGGCTGCCCCGCCAGGGACAGCCTTTCAATTCACTATTCACCATGCACAATTTTTTATGCTTCTCTGAACTCGCCTTCCACCACATCTTCATCTTCTGTGCTGGTGTCGGTCTCGGATGATCCCGGGCTGGGGGCGTTAGGGGCGCCTTCTGGCTGCTGGTAAGCAGCCTGCCCAATGGTTTGCAGTTCGGTTTGCAGGGCATCGATCAGGGTCTGGATGCGGGCTTTATCTTCGCCCTGGATGGCTTCGCGCAGGTCGTTCACTTTGCTCTCGACACTGGTGCGTTGTTCAGCGGGGACTTTGTCGCCCATATCTTTGAGCAATTTATCTGCCTGGTAGGCCAACTGGTCACCCGTGTTGCGGAGCTCAATGAGCGCTTTGCGTTGTTCGTCCTCTGTGCGGTGCTGGGCAGCCTCGTCAACCATCTTGTCGATATCGGATTTATCGAGGTTGGTGGATGCCGTGATGGTGATCTTCTGTTCCTTGCCGCTGGCTTTGTCCTTGGCGGTCACATTCAGGATGCCGTTGGCATCGATGTCAAAGGTGACCTCAATTTGCGGGATGCCGCGCGGCGCTGGCGGGATACCGTCCAGCCGGAAGCGGCCCAGGCTCATATTGTCCGCGGCCATCGGGCGCTCGCCTTGCAGCACGTGGACATCAACGGATGTCTGGCTATCCTCCGCCGTGGAGAACACCTCCGTCTTTTTAACCGGGATGGTGGTATTGCGTTCAATCAGGGCGGTCATCACGCCGCCCAGGGTTTCAACGCCCAGGGATAGGGGGGTCACATCCAGCAGGAGCACGTCTTTGACGTCGCCTGCCAGCACGCCGCCCTGGATGGCTGCGCCTAATGAGACCACTTCGTCGGGGTTGACGCCCTTATTGGGCTCTTTGCCGCCGGTCAGGTCGCGCACCAGGTCCTGGACCATGGGCATTCGGGTTGCGCCGCCCACCAGCACGACCTCGTCGATCTGTTCGACCTTCAGGTTGGCGTCCTTGATGGCTGCATTGAAGGGGCCTTTGGCTCGTTCAACCAGGTGGGCTGTCATTTGTTCGAATTTGGCCCGGTTTAGCTTCAGCAAGAGGTGTTTGGGTCCGCCGGCGTCAGCGGTTACATAGGGCAGGTTGATCTCTGTCTCCATTACGGAGCTTAATTCGATCTTAGCCTTCTCTGCGGCCTCACGCAAGCGTTGCAATGCCTGGCGGTCTTCCCGCAGGTCAATGCCCTGCTCTTTCTTGAACTCATCAGCCGCCCAATTAACGATGACTTCGTCCCAGTCATCGCCGCCGAGGTGCGTGTCACCGTTGGTGGCTTTAACTTCGATCACGCCTTCGCCGACCTCCAGCAGGGACACATCAAAGGTACCACCGCCCAGGTCAAAGACCAGGATGATCTCGCTTGCTTTCTTATCCAGCCCGTATGCCAGGGCTGAAGCCGTCGGCTCATTGATGATGCGCATCACTTCCAGTCCGGCGATCTTGCCGGCGTCCTTGGTGGCCTGGCGCTGGCTGTCGTTGAAATACGCCGGGACGGTGATAACCGCTTTGGTGACAGGCTCACCCAGGTAGGCCTCTGCGTCCGTCTTCAGTTTACCGAGGATCATGGCAGAGATTTCCTGCGGGGTGTAGGTTTTATCGGTTACCGGGATATGCACGCGGGCATCACCGGAGGGACCAGCCACCACTTTAAAAGGCACCATGCCGCGTTCGGACTCAACTTCATCGTATCGCCGGCCCATAAACCGTTTGATCGATGAGATGGTATTTTCCGAGTTGACGACAGACTGCCGTTTGGCTGGAATGCCCACCAGGCGCTCGCCGTGTTTATTAAAGGCAACCACAGAGGGGAGCAAGCGTGAACCTTCTGCAGTGGAGATGACGGTTGGCGTTCCGCCTTCAACCACAGATACAACACTGTTCGTTGTCCCCAGGTCAATTCCAATGATTTTTGACATATTTCGATCTCCTCAAATTTCACTCTTATAACTACTCAGTATGAGGATACTGAATGAGTCATAGAAGATCGTTAACAAAACATTGGATTAATGTTAGCGCCAGATCAGGAATCGAATGGGGTGTGTTTGTCCCGGTGTGTTTTTGCGATATGCGTCCGGATGATCAGGGTGATGATGTAGATCAGTAAGCTGCCGAGGATGACGGCAAAGCCCAGGATCATGTCGTTGAAGGTGTCGGCGGGCATGCTCATACCTCCTGTTCTGGTGTCGATTGGATTTGCGCCAGCCGGAAGCGGTGCCATACCAGGTCGGCCAGCAGAATTGTGAACACCAGCAAGCTGGTGAATAAGGCAGTCAGCATGCGGGGAGACATGCTGAAGGCAGACCCGGCCCCGCCGCTGGGTGCAATCACCACCGGA
>JBLRWR010000076.1:0-3380 GCA_047921135.1 Candidatus Brevefilum sp. | reverse complement strand
CCGCTCAGGATGGCAATCACGGAGAAGACCAGTCCCACCTCGATAGCAGAGGCAGAAAGCCAATCCCACGACATGCGCCGATTCAACAGATAAGCGCCGCCGGCCACTGCCCCCAGGATAAAACAGACCATTCCTGCCCAGGCGGCAGAGACGTGAAAGTAAAACACCTTTTGTACCGGCCCCATGACGGCTTCGATTGGTGTAAAGCGCAAGATCAACACCAAGGCTGCCGGCACCAAAACCAAGGCCATTATATCCAGGATAGTCAGGAGGGTAGGTTTTTTCGACATGTCATTCCTCTAAGATGGTTTCAAAGAATAATAATCCGGCCGCATTGAACAGGAGTGAACCGGCCAGAAGCAGGAAGAGCCAGCTGCTCTGGTCACCCAGAGTCTGGCCGGACAGGATGCCCCGGCTGGCCTCCACGGCGGCAATCAGGATGGGCAGCGCCAGGGGGTACAGCAGCACGGGCAGCAGAACATCGCGGGTGCGCGATTGGATGCTGAGGGCGGAAAGCAAGGTCCCCAAACTGGCATAGGCGCTTAACCCCAGCACCAGCACCAGCACCAGCGGCCATGTGAGCATGTTCTGGGCGTAGAACAAGCTGAACACCGGCAGCAGGATCAGCCCGACCAGGGATGTGAAACAGAAGTTGCCCAGGGTTTTGCCGAAGAAGACTGCCGACCGGTCCACGGGGGCCAGCAAAAGGCCGTCCAGCGCCTGGTTTTCATGCTCCAGGCTGATGCTGCGGTTCAATCCCAGCGTGGAGGCAAAAGCCAGGGAGACCCACAACAGCCCGGATGTCAGGCCAGCCTGCAGGTCAGGTGAGAGCTGCAGGGCAAAATTAAACAGGAACACGATCATCAACGCGAAGACCAGCATGACTGGCACCCCCTGCCGCCCGCGCCATTCCACCTGGAGGTCCTTGCGGAAGATCTGCCAGATGGCATGGAGGTAGGTTTGCAAGCCTTTCATGCCACCTCCATCAAATAGCTGTGCAGATCTGGCGCGTTAATGAGCGCCTCAACGGGGAGGTGGGTATCGATGCGTCCCTCTTTGAGCCAGGCCACGTGAGAGGCGATCGAGAGCAGGCGTTGCGGCCGGTGGGCGGCCAGCAGGATGATGCGATCCGGGCTGTGCCATCCCCGCAGGGCGTCATCCAGAAAGCTGGCGGACTCCTGGTCAAGGCCTGTGTAGGGTTCGTCGAACAGCAGGACGGTGGGGTTGTGCAAGGTGGCGCGTGCCAACGAAAGCCGTTGCTGCATACCGCGTGACAGAGTCCTTACGGGTTGGTGCTGGTGGGTGGTTAGCCTGAGGGCCTGGATGGCTCGCGAAACGGCCATCTCAACATCCCCCACCTGGTACAGGTGGGCATAATGGCGCAGGTTTTCAATGGCGCTCAGGTCCTGGTAGACCATTGGCTGATGTCCAACATACCCGATCCACTGGCGCACATGGGGGTCACCTGCTGCAGATGATCCGCACAGGCTCACCTCTCCCTGGCTGGGACGGGCCAGTCCGGCCAGGATGCGCAACAGGGTGGTTTTGCCTGCACCGTTATCTCCGACCAAAACGCAAAAATCACCTGCATTGAGGGTCAATGAAAGCTGGTTCAACACCGGCTGGTAGTTGTAACGCTTCATCAGGTTGCGGATCGCAACTTGGGGCGTGGCAGTCATTGTGGCCATGATTGTTCAATTATAAAGCATGGTAGGGGGAAAGGGGCGCTTACAGGGTATAGCCGCAATGGACGCAGAATTTGTCGCTCGTTTCGATTTGCTCACTGCAATTTGGGCAAATTTTCTTAACCTCGCCGGTGTGATATGTCCCTGATTGATTGCGGAGGGTTGTTGGGGGGGCGTTATTTTGCGGTATTTGTCCACCAGTTTCTCCCTGGTGGGTGATCTGGTGTAACAGCGTGGCTGCGAGATTTTTCAGCTCAAGGATTTGGATGTCAGCATCTTCTTTAGAGATGCGGCCAGTTTTGCAATCGCGTTCGATGCGTTTGATTTCCTCAAGAGCCAATTGGTACTGACTTTCAAGATGGACCTCGTCCTGAGCGGTACCTTCATCATCTGTTTCATGTATAAAGGGCTTACACAGAATGTATCCCATGCAGATGATAATGACCAATAATAAAATGATCAGCACAAAGTCCATTGATTTCCATTCCAAGGTTTGATAGCGCAACCGAATAATTGCTTAAGATAAGCTTAATCTAAAAAACCCCTTTTGAAAAGGGTTAAAAGGGGTTAATTTCTAATTTCTTGGGAAATTGGTTGATTTAATGATTGAAAGGATGGGTATTGTGCTGGAAGGTTTCTTCCCTGCACAATGCGGCTATTTTAAAGGGGCTTTACAGGCTTGCGGATCTAGCCAGCTTTGGCTATTTTGCGCTCCAGCAGTTGATCAAAGGTGGTTTGCTGTAACCTGTTGACCATTTCAGCCTGGGTTTCGCACCACACTTCGTGGATTGGGCAATCATCGCCAAAGGAGCAGATGGAGGGGTCTCTGGTGCAATCGCTCAGGGTGATTGGGCCGTCAATGGCTTCAACCACATCCAGCAGAGAGATCTCTTGTGGATCACGCGCCAGGGAGACACCGCCGCGAGCGCCGCGCCAGGTCTGGATCAGCCGTGCAATGGATAATTGAGAAATTATTTTCGCCAGAAATGAGGGGGGAATCTCCTGGAATTCTGCGATCTGGCTGGTGGATGCTCTTTGGTCTTTCCCGATTTCTGCCAGGTAAAGCATGGCTCGGAGTGCATAATCTGCCTGTCGGGTTATCTGCATGGGTCTTTTCTCTCACTATTATTGTGTTGATATTCGCAGGTACTGGTGCAGGCCTGCATGCCTGGGAGGGCAGTTTTTCCTAATTCGGGCTAATTTCCGCCTTTAAAGGTAGAAATTACTGTTAATGTCTATTTTATCCAAATTAGTCCGATTTGTAAAGCATGGGAAGAGTGGTGAATGGTGAGTGGTGAATAGTGAAAGAACATAGGTGTTGTTCTCATTGACCATTCACAATGCCCGATTCACCATTCACAATTCACCATTCACCTTTCTCCAGGTATGTTACAATTCATGCGATAAGGAGGACGACCTTGAAGGTTGCATTGATCACCGGAATCACAGGACAGGATGGATCGTACCTGGCAGAGCTTCTGCTGGCAAAAGGCTACCGCGTGGTGGGGATGGTCCGCCGGACGAGCACGATCGATTACAGCCGGATCGAACACATCCAGGACCAAATTGAACTGGCCCATGGCGATTTGCTCGACCAGGGTTCACTGTACGAGATTTTTGATACCTATCAACCGGATGAAGTTTATAACCTGGCCGGCCAATCCAACGTGCAGCTTTCCTGGTCCCAGGCGGTGT
>JBLRWR010000075.1:5304-8799 GCA_047921135.1 Candidatus Brevefilum sp. | reverse complement strand
CTGGTGGGCGCCTGCCTCACCCAGCGGCCGGACCTGTTCGGTGTGTGTCTGCCCAATGTGGGTGTGCTGGATATGCTCCGCTTCCACAAGTTCACCATCGGCTGGGCCTGGGTTTCGGATTACGGCTCACCCGAGGACCCTGACCAGTTTGAGACCTTGCTGGCGTATTCGCCTTACCACAACGTGCGCGAAGGGGTGGCGTATCCGCCGACAATGGTGTTGACCGGTGACCATGATGACCGGGTCTTCCCGGGGCACAGCTTCAAGTTCGCGGCCGCGCTGCAAAAGGCACAGGCTGGCGAAGCGCCGGTCCTGATCCGGATTGAGACCCGCGCCGGGCATGGCGTGGGCAAGCCCACAGCCAAGCTGATCGAGGAGTTCACCGATATGTGGACCTTTGCCAGGATGAATATGGGAGAAAGCTCAAAGCTAACCCCCTTCGCTGCGCTCCAGGGACGGTGATGCTAAAAGCTATGATTCCCACGAGAGAAAAAATATTGGCTTTATGGGATGGAGGCTGATTGAACGATTGTGGGCTTGGGGGCTATAATAAGGGCAGATGATCGATGTGCCAGCAGGATGGCAGAAAGGCTGATGATAATGGGAGAGCAAGAAAAACAAGTGCAAGATGAGCAAGGCATCCCTGAAACCCGTCTGGCTGGCTGGGTGCGCTTCTACGCGGTCATATTCCGCATTGTCCTCGTCCTGGGCTTACTGGCGCTGATCGCTGCCATAGCCCTGCTGCTGGTCTCGGACCTGTTCAGCGCCTGGATTTTATTGCTGCCGGCTGTTTTGATCATCCTGGGGCTGGTTTTAGCCCGGGTGGAATATCGCCTGGACATGCGTTTGTATCATTTTCACCGCCAGGTGTCACCTGACGAGGAAAATTAACCGGCCGATCTGCTTGAATTTAAGGCATCAGGCCAAAAATGGGGGATACCAATAAAGCTAAGGCGACCAGGCTGATGAATGCGGTCAGCCCGCCCGCCAGGATATTCTGAAAGCGTTTGTTCTTCCACTGGCCCATTAATTGCTCATTGTTGGAGAGCTTGAGTACCAACACCAGCAACACCGGCAGGAAGATGGCGTTTGCCGTTTGCGAGAGCCACATGAGCGGGAAGAGGGGGATGCCAGGGATCAGCACAATCACCACGCTGATGGCGATGATGCCTGCATAGATGCCATAGAAGACAGGTGCCTCGTCAAAGCGGCGGTTAAGGCCGCGCTCAAAGCCGAAAGCCTCGCAAAAGGCATAGGTGGTCGAAAGGGGCAGCACGGAGAGCGCCAGCAGCGACGCGCCCAGCAAACCTGCTGAGAAGAGCACCCGGGCGGCGCCTCCGGCCAGGGGCGCCAGGACCTGCGCTGCCTGTTCAGCCGTCTCCACAGAAATGCCGGCCACATACAGGGTGGCAGCCGTTGAAATGATGATAAAAGCCGAGATGATATTGCCCCAGGCTGCGCCCACGGTGACATCGAGTTTTGTGTAGGGGTAGTCCTTGACGGCCAGGCCTTTATCGGCGATGGAAGCCTGCATGTAAAACACGCCCCAGGGGGTGATGGTTGTGCCGATGGTGGCCAAAACGGCCAGGATGAAGGTCGGTTCCAGCTCAAATTGAGGCACAACCGCAGCCCGCAGCACCTCGCCCCAGTCTGGCTTGACCAGGATCACAGTGATGATGTAGCTGATGGCAGAAAGTGACAATACCAGCAAAATTTTCTCAATGTGTTTGTATGAGCCGCGCAGCACCGCTAAACTCACCAGTACGGCGGCGATGGGTGCGGCGATATAGCGGCTGACGCCAAATAGCTCAGCCGAAGCAGCAATGCCCGCGATCTGCGCTACGGTGGTACCCAGGTTGGCAAAAAGAAGGGCCAGCATGGCAAAGGCGGTCACCCTCACGCCAAAGCGCTCACGGATCAGGTCGGCGGTGCCCTTACCGGTCACCACGCCCATGCGGGCTGCGATCTCCTGGATGACGATCTCCCCGATGGTGACGATCAGGATGATGGATAGAAACTGGTATCCGTAGGTGGACCCGGCCATGGAGTAGGTGGCGATGCCTGGCGCATCGTTATCGGCGCTGGCGGTGATCAGCCCGGGACCGAGCACAGCCAGGTAGATGCCAACTTTTTTTAACCAGAGGGGCGCGGAAAATTTTTTCAGCATGAAATAGCTCCAGGTAGATCGTTTAGAATAAACGCGGCAGGCGTTTCTTCCAGGCGGTGGGGAGGACGATGTCGATGGCGTCATCCACGGTGACGATGCCCAGCATGGCTTTGCTTTCAGGGTCGGTGACGGGGATAGAGCGCAGGTTATATTTGGCGATCAGGTACGCCACTTCTTTTTGCGGGGTCAAAGGCTCAACGGCCAGTGGTTCTCCTTTGATCCACTGGCGCAGGTCGCTGCCGGGGTCTGTCATCACCAGGTCGCGCAGGGTGACGATGCCGCGCAAGCGCATTTCTCGGTCAAGAATGTGAATGTAATACATGACCTCGTCATCTTGGGCGTCTTCCGAGTCCCGTAAGAAGGCGAGGGCCTCACTGACTGTCAGATCTTCCGGCACAAAGGCAAACTCGGTGGTCATGATCCCGCCCGCAGTATCCTCGGGGTAGGTCAGCAGGGAGCGTACTTCCTGGGCTTCATCCTGCTCCATCAACTCCAGCAGGGCTTCGCTGGTGATGTCGGGGAGGTCTGCCAGCAGGTCAGCGGCTTCGTCGGGGTCCATTTCTTCCAGGATGTCAGCTGCCCGTTCGGGGGACATATTCGAGAGGATGGTCATCTGCAGTTCAGAGGAGGATTCTTCCAGGGTATCCGCCAAGGCCTGGTTGTCGAAACCTTCCAGCAGGGCAGTGGTGGTGTGGCGGTCGAGTTCGTCCACGATGGCGGCGATGTCTGCCGGGGGCATCTTGACCAGCTTATTTTGTGAGACGCTCAGGCGCAGGGGGTCGTCATGTTCGATGGAGGCCACAAATTCCCATGGGATGACCACCGGTTTAGGCGGGCGGTTGAGGGTTTCGCCGATTGCACGGCCGATTTTCTCCAGCCCCAAACGGCGCAAAAGGCCGGTGCCGCTGACGTCTACACCGGTCAGGACGAAGATGTCGCCTGCCCGGGCGATTTGCAGGTCGTTGACCCGCACCAGGCGTTTCCCCTCGGTATCCACGATCTGCTGGTCTAACACCCGGTCCAGGAGAGGTAATTCATGCCCGCCGGGGTGGAAAGGTTTGATTCGGTCAGCACCCACCTTCAGGGTGATGCTGGGCCACAGGCTGGCAATCTGATTGGCCGGGATCAGGTCGATTCCGGCAGGGTTTTTCTTCATCACCAGTGCCACGATGGGCGGCATGGTTTTATCGGTTCCATTGATGAGGATATCGGCAAGTTTTCCAACCACGCCCCCATAGCCATCCCAAACTTGTTGATTGATCAATTGGCTGAAGTAAATCATCGCGCACCTCTATCTCTGTATGTTGTGCCAGTGAGCGGACAAAAAA
>JBLRWR010000075.1:0-5205 GCA_047921135.1 Candidatus Brevefilum sp. | reverse complement strand
AAAAAAACAGGAGCCTGATGCAAATCAGGCTCCTGCCACGTTAAAGAGGTGGATTCAGCCTATCGTATTTGCATCTGACGGTCTGTTGCAGTTCCTCGGCGTTGGTCGCCGCCGGAACTGTCACTATCTAGCGCACTGGTGTCTTTATTTTCTGTCATAATTTAAAGTAACGCTTGCTGGTCTTTCTAACCTTATCGGCTGTGCCCAAACGCACTGCTGGGCGTATCTATTGAGTACGCACCAATTATACATCAGAATTGGGTAAAAAACTTGACAAAAATCAAAAAGAATATAGAATAATACATGAACAATTGCTCACATATTCATGGAGTTTAGGATGCAAACCGCAAACCGCTCATTATCAGATCACGACCAAGACTTGCCTTCAGAGGACCAAATCTATGCCATGGCAGAGAGCTTCAAAGCTTTGGGAGACCCCACGCGGCTGACGATTCTGGCTTTACTTTTTGCTGGGGAGCGCTGTGTGGGCGATCTGGAGGATCATTTATCAGTCTCGCAGAGCGCCATCTCACACCAGCTGCGGTTATTGAGAAACCTCGATATTGTCCGTTACCGCAAAGCAGGCCGTGAGGTATATTACTCCCTGGCAGATGACCATGTGCGGGATATCCTGCTGCGCACATTTGAACATATCTTGCATGATAGAGGTGACATAGCTTAATGACAGAGACCAAGTATAACATCACGGGTTTGGATTGTATGGACTGCGCCGGTGAGCTGGAGGCTGCGGTGGGGGCGATGCCCCGGGTGGAAAAGGCGTCTGTGCAATTTTTTGAGGGCACTTTGAAGGTGTGGGGGCAGGTGGATGTGGATCAGCTGCGCAAACTCGTCAACAGGCTGGGTTATGGTCTGGATGATGGCGCAGCACCAATGGTAGCGCCTGCTTCTGAAACCAATGTCCTGGTGGGTTTTTGGCGTTACCTGGTCCAGCAGATCGAGACCCAGCTAGCATTGATCGCTGGCGGGGTGATCCTGCTGTCCTTTGCGGCCGGCGGACTGGGCGCACCAGGCTGGATTCCCATTGCCCTGCAGCTCCTGGCGCTGATCCTGGCAGGCTGGCCGATCGCCCGCAGCGGCGTGGTGAATTTATGGGTCAACCGCACCTTTAACATCAATTTTTTGATGACCGTGGCTGGACTGGGCGCGGTGGCTATCGGGGAATACGCCGAAGCGGCCGCCTTGATCCTGCTGTTCGACCTGGCGGAAGCGCTGGAGGGTTTTACCAACGAACGTGCCCGGGACGCCATTGCACAATTGAAGCGCCTGTCGCCCACCCATGCCCTCCGGCTGAAGGATGGCGAAGAACGCCTGGTGCCGGTGGAAGCCTTGGTCCCCGGCGAGACGATTTTGGTCAGCCCGGGTGAGCGCATCCCGATTGACGGGCAGGTGGCGGAAGGACACAGTGACGTCAACCAGGCACCCATTACCGGCGAGAGCATCCCGGTGTGGAAAGGCCAGGGCGATGAGGTCTTTAGCGGGACCGTCAACGGCAATGGGCGTCTGGTGGTAGAGGTGACCCGCCTTGTAGCCGATAGCTCCTTGCACCGCATCATTGAAATGGTCACAGAGGCACAATCCCGCCAGTCTCGCAGCCAGAAGTTTATCGACCGGTTTGCCCATTATTACACCCCGGCAATGGTCATCCTGGCGGTGCTGGTGGCCGTGGTTCCGCCGCTGTTCTTGGGGGCGCCTTTGTTGAACCTGGCGGATGGCACCCGCGGCTGGCTGTACCGCTCGCTGGCGTTGCTGATCATCAGCTGTCCTTGCGCCCTGGTGATCTCCACACCCGTAACAATGGTAGCCAGCCTGACCCGGGCAGCCCGCGAGGGGGTGCTGTTTAAAGGCGGCATCTTTGTTGAAGCACTGGCTAATGTGCGCGTGTTTGCCTTTGACAAAACCGGAACCCTCACCCTTGGCGAGCCGCAGGTGGTGGAGAGCAAGGATTTGGACTGCCTGGGCGGCAGGCAGTGCGAGCCCTGTGATGACATGCTGGCGCTGGCTTATGCCCTGGAACGCCACAGCACGCACCCCTTAGCCCAGGCGATCATCAAAGAGGCCGAGGCGCGCGGCGTCACCGATTGCTACCCGGCGGCTGAGCACCTGGTAACACGTAACGGCCAGGGGCTGGAAGGCCGAATAAACGGCTTGACAATGACCATTGGCAACCGGCGTTTGTTTGTAGATGAGCATGAAATTCCGCCCGTGGTGGAAGCGTGGGTCAGCCAGGCGGAAGCCGAGGGCAGGACCGCCATGCTGCTATGCGACGGGGAACGGGTGCGTGGTTTTATGTCGGTGGCTGATGCACTGCGTCCTGAGGCGCCAGGTGTGGTGGCCGAGTTGAGCCGCATGAAGCGCAAAACAATTATGCTGACAGGCGATAACGGCACCGTTGCACGCGCCGTTGGCGCCGCGATTGGCATTGACGAAACCCGTGCCAATTTACTGCCCGGCGAAAAGCAGAACACGGTGGACGCCCTGCGCCAGGCGTATGGCCCCATTGCTATGGTGGGAGATGGGATCAATGACGCGCCGGCCTTGGCGGCGGCGGATGTGGGGATTGCCATGGGCGGCAGCGGCAGCGCTCAGGCCATGGAGACCGCTGATGTGGTCTTGATGGCAGATGACATCCAAAAATTGCCCTTTGCCATCAAGCTCTCAGCCTTCGCCAACCGCTTGATCCGCCAAAACATTGTTTTCAGTTTAGGCAGCAAGCTGCTGGTGGCGGTGGCAGCCCTGTTTGGGTATGCGCCGTTATGGGTGGCGGTTTTGGCGGATATGGGCGTTTCGCTGCTGGTGACGCTCAACGGCCTGCGGGCGATGAGGTTTAAGGTTTAGGCGAATTGGGTCGTCACAACCATGGTAAAAAGGATGCGTTAACCGGTTTTCAGCTGCCTGATTTACTTAACATAACATCGAAATTAGGCATTTGGCCGGTTATTTCTGATTTTGAAAAATTTCGAATTGGTATTTAATTTTTGAATTTGTTCGTAGGGGCGACTCATGAGTCGCCCCTACTGGTTTTCGTCGGTCTCAACGCGATCTGGCGCAAGCTCTGCGAACAGCGCTGGCCAATTCGGCCGCCCCCTTTTACAGGCATCAATGACCTCAAAGGTCACCCTGGAGAGGTTGGCATACTCCAGTGTGCGCAGGCTGATCTCTGCCAGGTCTTCACGGCTGAGCGTGCCTGTAAACATATCACCCTGGCTGACAATTAAGCCGCATTGGCCGCCAGGCTTATCCGTCAGGCCGCCGGGACGGATGATGGTGTAATCGAGGTTGCTGCGGCGTAAGGCTTCTTCCCCCATCAATTTCCATTCCAATACTTTGCCAAAGCGGTTGAGGGGGTGCTCGGGATGGGTGACGGCGATCGATGAGATCAGGATGAAGCGCTGCACCCCCGTGGCTTGGGCCGCGCTGACCAGGTTGGCGATCCCCTCGTAGTCCACGCGTTTGGGGCAGTTAGCCCCCACAGGCGTGCGTGTACCCACCGCGGAGATCAGTGTGTCAACCCCTTCCATGGGGCTGATCAGTGTCTTGGGGTCACGCACATCGCCCTGGTACAGGGTGACCGCTGACCCGAACTGGTCCTCAGCCTTGGGGATATCTCGAACCAAAAGGTGCGGATGGTGGCCATTTGCGACCAGTTTTCTAACAATAATCTGGCCGGTACGCCCGGTAGCACCCGCCACCAGGATGTTTTGTTTCATCTTTTTACCTATAAATCACCACTAAAAAACCAATAAATTAACGTTTTTGTTTTACTTTTCCTGGTTGATCTGTTTAATCTTCTGGAGAATGGCATCATTCTCCGGGATATCTGCCATGGAGCGGGCATAGTGCACAAAGCGCACCACACCGGCTTTATCGACGATCATCTGGGCGGGCACCCGGCCGAATTTTAGCAGGGTCACTTCCTGGTCATACTGCTGGGCTGCTTTATGATCCGGGTCTGCCAGGCCGATGAAGGGTATCTGGCCCTGTTCCCAGAAGCGGACAAAAGCCTCTGCTGAATCGGGGCCTACAGCCACCACTTCGGTTTCGTTTTCAACAAACTGCTGGTAATCCTGGCGCAACTGCGCCATGTGCCGGCGGCAGTATGGTCAGGAAAAGCCGCGGTTAAAAATCAGGTAGACATTTTGCTTGCCCTCAAAATCAGACAGGCTAACCTGTCTTCCCTGGGTGTCGGCCAGGGTGAAATCGCGTGCTTTCTCACCCTGTTTGATTCGTTTTGTTTCCATGGTTATCCTCCAACATCGTGGTTAGAAATTGGTCAATGGCGGAAATAAATTCAAGCGGGCATTCCTCCTGGGGGAGGTGGCCGCATTGGTCGATCACCACCAACTGCGCACCTGCGATATCGTCTGCCAGGCGCAGGCTGTTCTCAACAGGGACAATTTGGTCTGCCGCCCCGCCGATCACCAGGGTGGCGGCTTTAATTTCGCCCAGTTGCTCTGCTAATCCTGGGGGTTGGGCTGCCTGGGTGTGTTCCCACAAGGCACGGTCCCAGTTTTCGGCCTGGAGGGGCTTACGGTTGCCAGCGATGATCTCGGGGTTGGCTTCCAGAACGCTGGGGTCATACCAGGCAGAGACGAGAAAGGCATCACCCTGGGCGCCAGCCAGGCGGCGGGCGATGAGCGGGCCGATGTGATCCGCCTGGGGCGTCCTCAGCACCCAGCTCAGCAGTGGCGAATCCGGCCGGGTTTGGTAAATGGCCGCATTCACCTGGACCAGTGCCTGGACACGCCCGGGGTGTGCCAACGCGAAGGCAGTCGCCACGGTGCCGCCGGCAGAATTGCCCACCAGGATGGCCTGTTCAATCCCCAGGGCATCCATCAACCCTAACAGCAGGTCGATATTGCCCTCCTGGCTGTAAGGGTTGACCCCATCCCAAGCCAGGGGGCGCTCGGTCAGCCCGAAGGCCGGGCGGTCATAAGCGATCACCGTGCCATAAGCGGATAGCGGCGCCATCACCTCACGCCAGGAGAAGGTGCTGGCACCAAAACCGTGCAACAGGATAAAGACTGGGTCGTCGGAACCCGCCTGCTTGTAATGCACCTTAAGCCCATTGACCTCGAGGAACAGGCTGTCGGGATCAGCCAGGGCTGACACCGGCTGGGTGTCTGCTAACTCAGGGACGGGCACCAGGAAGGGGCCCACCATGACGAGCACTAGCAGCACTGCCAG
>JBLRWR010000074.1:0-8992 GCA_047921135.1 Candidatus Brevefilum sp. | reverse complement strand
TGACCAAAATTTGCCCCACTTATGTTGTGAACCTTAATGTTGTGAACCTTAATTGACAATCCCAAAACATCGCGGTAAACTTGATAACCTCGGGATCAAATTCAAACGCAAACCTCACACCCCTGTGGATAACGGAACTGCGGGTGCAATCTCCGCGTGCCGATAAAATTTGTGATTATTTACCAGTATCCATGCCCAAATCGGGTCATGCTGAGAGAATTAAAACTGGAGAAATGCTTGTGTCTGAAAAAACTTATTATGATATTGATTTGAGCCAAACCATTACAAAAAACCGCCTGGCAGGTCTGTGGCGGTTGATGAAGGGCTACCGCTGGTTATACATTGGCGCTACCTTAGCCCTGGCAGTTGCGACGATCTCACGCACCGGCATTTACCTGGTCTTGCGCCGTTTCATTGATGATGTGGTTATGCCCAGAAACTTTGGGTCCGACCTGGTCATCATCATCCTGATGTTTATCGGGTTGGCCTTGTTCCAGGGTGGGTTCACCTTCGTTTCTGGATCACTGGCCGCCAAAACAGCAGAGGGTGTTACGCGCCGCCTGCGCAATTACCTCTTTGACCACCTCCAGCGCCTGCCCTATGCCTACCATGCTGAGGCCAAAACCGGCGACCTGATTGCCCGGTCTACATCGGACGTAGATGCCATCAACCGCTTCTTCAGCGACCAGGCTATTGGGATCGGTCGCATCCTGCTGATGTTCATCATCAATTTTGTCGCTCTGCTCCAGCTCAACACCCGCCTGGCGTGGATTTCTATCATTGCCATCCCGGCGATCATCGGGGTATCGATCTTCTTTTTCTCGCGCGTATCCAAAGCCTACGAAGCTTACCAGGAACAAGAAGCCACACTCAGCAATCGTTTACAAGAAAACCTGACGGGTGTGCGGGTCGTGAAGGCCTTTGCCCGTCAGGGCTATGAAAGCTATAAATTTGACCAGGAAAACTGGCGTAAATTTAAACTTGGCAAGAGTTTGCTCTCAATTCATTCGCTGTTCTGGCCGATCTCTGATATCATCTGCGGCGCGCAGATGCTCACCTCTTATTTTGTGGGTGCCATCATGGCGCTCAATGGTGAGATCACCGTTGGTACTTACATGGCTTTTGTTTCACTGGTCATCTGGATCATCTGGCCGATGCGCAACCTGGGCCGGCTGATCGTCCAAACCTCAACCGGGATGGTTTCATATAAGCGCGTCGCCGAACTCCTGAAAGAGGAACGCGAGCCCCTGTTAGCAGGCGAATATCAACCCGAAGGCGATGTCGCCGGGGAGATCATCTTCCAGGATGTCTGCTTTGAATACGAAGCCGATCATCCCGTGCTTAAAAATGTGAATTTCACCTGCAACCCGGGCGATGTGATCGCCCTGCTGGGCTCCACCGGCTCTGGAAAGACCACCCTGGTCAACCTGCTGCCGCGCTTTTATGACCCCACCAGCGGCCTGATCACGCTGGACGGCGTGGACATCACCCATTACCCACGCAAATTCCTGCGCTCTCAAATCGGGATCGTGGAGCAGGAACCCTTCTTGTTTTCCCGCTCGATCCGCGAGAACATCACCTATGGCGTGCATCGTGAAGTCTCCGAGACAGAGATCACCCAGGCAGCCAAGTTCGCTGCTGTCCATGAGGTCATCATGGAGTTTCCCAATGGATACGATACACTGGTTGGCGAACGGGGCGTGACCCTTTCTGGCGGCCAGAAACAGCGGGTCGCCATTGCCCGGGCCCTGCTCAAAAACCCCCGCATCCTGATTTTGGATGATTCGACCTCCAGTGTGGATAGCGAAACCGAAATGCACATCCGGGCCGCATTGGAACACCTCATGCAAACCCGCACAACCTTCATCATCGCCCACCGCATCCAAAGCGTGATGGACGCCGATCTGATCCTCGTTTTTGATCAGGGTGAAATTGTGCAGCAGGGCACCCATGAAGACCTGATGAAGGTCAGCGGCATGTACCGCGACATTTTCAATATCCAAACCCGGATTGAACTTGAGCTAGAAAAGGAAATTTCAAGTGTCAACGTTTGAAGAATTTGAAGAAAAAGATTATGGTAAGCTGAGCACACCAATCCTGCGGCGTTTGCTTAGTCTCTTAAAGCCCCACTGGCGCTGGGTGGTCGGGTTTTTACTTTGTATTGCCCTGGTTTCAATCATTGATGCCTATACCACTTTCCTCAGCGCGCAGATCATCGATGCCGGCATCATTGAGGGCAGCCGTGAGGCCATCGTGCGGACGATCATCATTTACGGCGCCGTGATGCTCGTCCAGGCAGCCTCCGCGTTCGGTTTTATCTACCTAACCGGTGTACTGGGAGAACGCGTGCGCTATGACATGCGCAAGAAAATGTTCAACCACCTCCAGGGGCTCTCGCTCTCCTATTTCAGCAAAACCCCGGTGGGATGGATCATGGCCCGCCTGACTTCAGACACCGAGCGCCTGTCTGATTTGATGACCTGGGGCTTGCTCGATGTGACCTGGGCGGTCATCAACATCTCCACGGCCGCTGTGTTTATGTTCATCATCAACGCTAACCTGGCGTTGATTGTGCTGGCCATGCTGCCGGTGCTGATCATTATTGCGTTTCGGTTCCGGGTGCGCATCCTCTATCACTACCGGCGTTCACGGAAGATGAACTCCAAAATTACCGGCGCTTTCAATGAGGGCATTACCGGGGTACGGGTGATCAAGGCCCTTTCAAGGGAAGATGACAACCTGGAGGAATTTGGCGAACTTACCGAGGGCATGTACCAGGCCAGTTACAAAGCCGCCTGGCTGTCTGCGCTTTTCCTGCCCACCGTGCAGGTCATCAGCTCCATTGGACTGGGCATTGTCCTGTGGCGGGGTGGATTGCAAGTGCAGATTGGCGCCATGACCGTGGGCGGCATCCAGGCCTTTGTCTCCTATGTCACCTTTATCATGTGGCCGATCCAGGATATGGCCCGGGTTTACGCGCAGATGCAAAATGCCGTTGCCTCGGCCGAGCGAATTTTCAACCTGGTCGATACAGAACCTGCCGTCAAGAACCGGGCCAGAACCCTTGAGACCGAAACGATTGCCGGTGATATTCGCTTTGAGAATGTTCATTTTCAGTATGAAGCGGATGACCCGGTCATCAAAGGGCTTGATTTCCACGTCAGGCAAGGCGAAATGGTCGCCCTGGTTGGCCCGACCGGCGGCGGGAAGACGACCATCGTTAATTTGCTTTGCCGCTTTTATGAGCCCACCCAGGGCACGATCTATTTTAACAATGTCGATTATCTGGATATGAAACTGGAAGACATCCAATCGCGCATCGGCATGGTTCTGCAGACGCCGCACCTGTTTTCAGGGTCGGTGCAGGAAAACATCCGCTATGGTAAGTTGAACGCAACAGATCAAGAAATCGAACAGGCCGCAAAATTGGCTGGCGCTCATGACTTTATTATGCAGTTCGAAAAGGGTTATGAGCAGGATGTGGGCGAAGGCGGCAACTTGCTCTCTGTAGGCCAGAAACAACTGATCAGCATCGCCCGTGCCATCCTGGCCGAGCCCGAGTTATTCATCATGGATGAGGCCACCAGCTCCGTGGACACCCTCACAGAAGCCCTGATTCAGCGCGGCATGGACCGGCTGATGGAAGGCCGCACCAGTTTCGTCATCGCACACCGACTATCCACCATCAAACGTGCCGATAAGATCATCGTCATCGAGGATGGCCAAATCCAGGAGATGGGTACGCACAAAGAGCTGATCAACAAACAGGGTAAGTACTACAATCTCTACACCCGCCAGTTCCGCCAGGAACTCGAAGCGCAATATGACGTTTTCACTCAGCCTGAAACCGCACGGGCGTAAATCTCAATACGAGTAAGAAGTGGATATAATAATTACGAAGGTTAATTTTGATTGGTTTTTTTAAAGGCTAAATCATATGATCATTACCAAAATAGCAGATTTCCCTGCACCAATCAACACACCTGCCGGCGAAAATATCCAGGAAGTGCTTGGGCTTCAGGCCGGGGACGTTCAAAGTCATAGTCTGGCCAGGATCATCATCCCGCCGGGGAAATCCTCTGCGCCCCACTTCCATCAACACACCGATGAATCCTATCTCATCCTGGCAGGCACGGCTGATATGCACATCAATGGGGAAATATTTACCCTCAAACCTTGGGAAGCGATCCTGATCCAGCCCGGAGAAGTGCACCAGATTTTCAATCACGGGGATGAAGACCTGGTCTTCCTGGCGGCTTGCGTCCCCGCCTGGCAGCCTGAGGATTCTTTTGAAGTCAATCCCGACAATTGCAGATGAAATTCGCAGTCAACTACTCCCACCCGCTCATTCGCTTGCTGAGAGAAGGGTCCATTAAGCTCGACCTGATCAAGTGCCCCGATTGGGAGGGTATGCTGGCAGAAGCGCGACCCTATGGCCCCATCACCCTCCATTTTGACCTGGAGGTTGGGTTGGGGAATACCTGCCAGGTCGATTTTGCCCGAATCAAAGCGCTTTTAGACAGCACCGGCACACCTCATGTCAACACCCACCTCGTCACGCCCAAGTATTTCAACCCGGAGGACGCTGCAGAGCTAAAAAAGATCTACGCACTGTGGCGGGATGAGATCCAGTGCATGATTAACCATCTCGGGGCTGGCGCCGTCGCCCTCGAGCACTATCCCTGGACCCACGCCAATGATCACATCCGCCCGGCGGTTGATCCATCCATTTTCTCCCAGGTCATCTTCGACACCGACTGCATGTTCCTGCTCGATCTGGCCCATGCCCGGATCACCGCCGACACCCTCGGCATCGATGTCAAAGCGTACATCTCCACCCTGCCGCTCGACCGGCTGGTGGAGATGCACATCACCGGGGTCAAAACTCATAGCGGGGTGCTGACAGATCACTTTGAACTGGGAGATGAGGATTGGGCTATCTTCCGCTGGGCGCTTGACCAAATCAAAGCAGGTCATTGGCGGAAACCCGAGATTGTAGCTTTTGAATATGGCGGCATTGGGCAGACCTTCATGTGGCGCACAAATGAAGAGGTACTAAAAACTCAGGTGCCCATCCTTTTTGACATGGTCACCAGCCTGAATTAAAGAAAAGGGGGTATTCAAGTCTGTTAAGTTTTGAATTATGCTTCCTGAACAGGGTCAACATATAAGAGATCAGCCAGGGTTAGTCCCAGGATGACCGACTTACGACCGACAGAGATGCGTATGGTCTCATTGAAAGGCAGCACCTCTTCCACACTGATTTCTGCCCCTGGCTGCAAGGCATTTGCCTCTAAAAATGACAGAATCTCATACTGATCCTCAAGATTTTCATGAATACGCTGCAAAATTACCTGTGCCCCTTGTTCAGCCTGGCTGAGGGGTTGCCACAGGCTTACCACATCCTCATAACCCGGCAACGGATTGCCATGAGGGCACACCCGAGGATCTTCCATTTCGGATTGTAAGCGCTCTTCGACCTCTGGTGAAAGCGTATGCTCTATTTGGTGTGCCTCCCGGTGGATTTCAGAAAGGGGCAGCTTGAGCACCCGGGCTAGCATCCATTCCGTCAGCATATGCCGCCGAATAACGCTCATCGCCATCGCTTTGCCGGTTTCAGTCAAGGCAATCGCCTTATCATCCCCAAACACAATCCAGCCGTCACGATCCATCCGTTTAAGCGTAGCAGTCACCGTCGGCGGCGATACATCCAAAGATTCTGCCAGCCGCGCGCCAATCACCCGCTCGCCATCGCGGGCCAAGGTGTAGATCACACCCAGATAATCTTCAATGGTCGGGCTGGGTCTTTCCTCTTCTGGCATCGTTGAATCCTTTCAGCCTGTATAGCTATCATTTTAGCATTGAATGGGTTTGGCGTTAAGCAATCAGCAATTGTTAACCTTTTACATGATTGTAAAATGCTATTCAAATTTCTTGATTTTAAAGGTAAAATTATGTAAATAATATGAAAGGAGCTTATTATGTCAACTTTAGGACAAAAACTGAGAGAATTACGACATCACAAAGGATACAAACTCAACGAAGTCGCAGAAGGTGCAGATCTTTCGATTTCATTCATCTCCCTGATCGAACGCGACAAAGCATCGATTTCAGTCGAAAACCTCCACAAATTAGCCAATTTCTACAACGTCCGCCTGTACCAGATCTTCCAGGATATTGAAGAGGAAGACGCCCATATTGTGACGGAGATGCTGCAAAATTCAGCCTACGCGCCCAGCATGGGAACCAAACCCACATTTTTCTTGCTATCCTCTGAGGATAACCTCTCCTTCAAATCATTCCTGACCTATCTACCCCCGGGTGCACAGCAAAGTGAAATTAAGCTTCAAAAAGGCGAAACCTTCATATTCATCAAAGAAGGTGATCTCGAGATTCACTTACCAAACAAGAAGCCGTTGTACCTTAAACCAGGCGACACAGCTCACCTAACCAGCTATAAGGGCACTGTGTTGAAGAACGCCAGCGACGAAGTACCCGTCAAGATACTCATGGTGGCTTCAAGTACCACACAATTGGTTGACAGGATGGGTGACCACTTCCATATTTACGAGATCTCAGAGTAGCCAATTTGCTTCGTCTACTCCGTAGTCGTTAGGAAATGTGGCTCTGTATTCTAAAAATCTGAGATGGAAGGATAGCTATTGCTGGCTGGTTGAGATTCACGGCGAATTTTCTGGAATCTCTTGACAATACGGCACAATTATTATATTATTTAGATGATATTTGTCATGTTTACAACTTAACCTTTCACAATCTCCTTATTTTTCTCACGTATTGAAAAAGCCGCTGTACAAGCGGTTTTTTCAATACGCTAACCACCATTGTTTGAATGCTAACAGTGGATTAAACCATCCTCGCTCCCCCAACGATCAACACATGTAGGTGTTTTTTATTTTTTACATGATTATATTTCCGTTAATACTTATATAATTCCCATTTACAACTCACTTAAATTGAATCGCAGCCAAAAAATATCGATTAATTTGTAATAACATACTTCGGGGAGTATAATTTCTGGGCAATGAAACTCTTACTGCGTTTTTCGAAAAAATACTTCTGGCCCCTTGCTGCAACTGTGCTCAGCATGCTTGCGCTGGTTGGTGCTCAATTATTGATCCCCTGGCTGATTCGCACCTTGATCAACCTGGTGACCACAGAAAGCCAGCTCACTCAAGAAACGCTAAACACCGTCAGCCGGCTGGCGCTGATCGCATTGGCCACCTTCCTGGCACGCGGGGTGATGCAATTCACTCGCAGCTACATGGCACATATCGCAGGTTGGGGTGTGGTGTCTGATGCACGCAAGTTTGTGTATGAACACATGCAAAAATTATCTTTGCGGTTCTATGAAGACAAACAAACCGGCCAATTGATGTCCCGCATCGTGAACGACACCGACCTGTTTGAACGGATGATCTCCCATGCCTTCCCGGATGTAATCGTCAATGTGATCACCTTTGCAGCCATTACCACCGTTCTGGCCAGTTTAAACTGGCGCTTGACGCTGTACAGTATGGCGCCCATCCCCCTCGTTGTGGTGGCACTGATCGGGTTTTCCAAAATCGTCCGGCCGGCTTTTCGGCGCCGTCAGCACGAGGTCGGCGAACTGAATGCTGTGCTCAATGACAGTATCTCCGGCATCCGCGAGATCAAAGCCTTCAATCGTGAAAGCGAGCAGCTCGAACGGGTCGAAATGGGGATTGAGCGTTACCGGGTCTCCCTGCTTACGGCCTTGAGGCTGATGGCCATTTTCCAGCCCTTCATCGATTTCTCCACGTCCATTGGTCAGCTTGTGGTCATTTTTTTTGGCGGTCAGATGGCGCTGCAGGGAACGCTTTCCGTTGCTGACCTGGTGGCATTCTTCCTGTATCTTGAGATGTTCTACCAGCCCGTGCGTGCGTTGGGTATGTCTTGGGAACAGGTCCAGGAGGCGTTAGCCGGCTTTGACCGTGTTGATGAGCTTTTGAAAGAATCCCCGGACGTAAAAGAGCCCATCAACCCCATTCCTCTACCCAAGCCAATCAAAGGCCAGCTAACCCTTGAAAACGTCAGTTTCAGCTATAACGACTCGGAAACTGTCCTCAGAGAGATCGACCTTGATATCCCCGCCTCGCATATTGTGGCCTTGGTGGGGCCCACCGGCGTTGGCAAATCCACCCTGGCCAGCCTGATACCCCGCTTTTACGATGTCAAAGCCGGGTCCATCAAGTTGGATGGCATCGATATCCGGGAAATTGATGTTGAGAAACTGCGTAAGAATATCAGCATCGTATTACAGGATGTGTTCCTGTTCCATGGCACTGTGCGGGAAAATCTCCTCTTTGGCAACCCGCAGGCGACTGACGAGGAAATTCTCGAAGCCGCCAAAATTTCCAATGCCTATGAGTTCATCAAACAGCTCCCAGACGGATTTAATACCCTCATCGGCGAACGGGGAGTCAAATTGTCTGGCGGTCAGCGCCAGCGCATTTCCATAGCCCGGGCAGTCCTTAAAAATACACCTATCCTCATCCTTGATGAAGCCACTTCCTCTGTGGACACCGAAACCGAACTCCTCATCCAGCAGGCTCTGGACCGCTTGATGCAAGGGCGGACGACCATCATCATCGCCCACCGCCTATCCACCATCCGCAATGCAGATAAGATCGTGGTCCTGAAAGGTGACAGCATCATCGAACAGGGAACACACCAGGAATTAATCGAGAAAGACGGGTTGTATAAGCGGCTCTACACCGTTCAAGAAAAACTCTAATTAAAAAAATTCCCCCATAAAAACAATAAAGCGTTGATCGTTCAACGCTTTTTGTTTCTTAAAGGCATGATAGTATTGGCACGTTCTTCGATGGTAATGAATTCAACACGTCCGTTGGTCAAATTGACCATGCGCTCCTTGAAAGAGTCAAGATGTTCATTGACCAGCCTGACCGTCAGGGTCACATCAGCGCCAAAAATTTGATCGATGATCAGACCA
>JBLRWR010000073.1:0-9084 GCA_047921135.1 Candidatus Brevefilum sp. | reverse complement strand
GTCTGGTTGACATATGGCCCGGTGATTGTATATTCATCCGGGAAGCCGCCATAACCCAATGCTTCCAAGATTGGGGCTGCGAAGTTTGCTTCATAATAAGCTGGATCAGAAACCAATGTCCTCAGATCAAGTAATTTGCCCTTATAAACAGCAAAGTTTGTGATCCTGGCCACATCTGGTGCTTCACCGGCTTCAACCTGGATAGGAAGCTGCTCATCAATGGTTGAATAGGGAACAACGTCTAAGATGACTTTCACATCCGGATTCTCATCCATGAATTTATCCAAAAGGGGTGTGATTAAGTCTCTTTTCGGTCCGTCTGCGTAGAACATGAAACGAATTTCAACAACCTCAACAACAGGCTCTTCCACGACCGGCTCTTCGACTTCCGGCTCTTCAACCACCGGCTCTTCAACCACCGGTTCTTCCACTACCGGTTCTTCCACTACAGGCTCTTCAACTACAGGCTCTTCCACAGCAGCGGGGGCACACGCGCCCAAAACAACTGCAAAGACGAGGAACAATACAACTAAAATTCTAACCTTCATGATTCTTACTCCTTATTTCATATGGTAAATTTAAAGTTCGATTCGAGGGTAATGTATACTGATCTGAGGATTAACTCACCTCCTTTCTCTGCAGTGGAACAAAGGGCAGGTTGATCCAGTTTGCAAACAAGGCTAAGGTCTCCAGGTGTTGGCCATAGGTCAGAGAAACATGATGTTCAAGCCCCTGGCTGATCAAAACATCCAAAAAGCGCTTGGCTGGAAGGTCCAGGCGCAGGGTGCCCGCAGTGCCGCCAAAGGGCTTGGGTTCCTTCAGCATCTCTCCCTCGCCTGCCACCAGTTGCAGCGCGCCTGTTGCCCGGCTGATGCGCGTAATCGTGACCCATCCTGGCTTGAGCGTAAAATCCATCAAGAGAGGTAAACCCCGGTTTGAGTGAACCGTGGCATGCGGCTGCTCATCGGGGTCTGCCATCGAAAGCGGTGCCAGGCCGCAATGCCACAAAGCAATCTGATCCTTGTCCACATCCACCCCCACGATATCCGTGCCAAAGGCCGGTGTGCCCGAGAGGTTTTGCAGGATAAATTGGGTCAGTGTGCCGTTAATATCCGCCTCGCAGCTGCAGGGAACAGGCCGATGATGAGCAAACCCGTCGCTGAGCATCGACATCGCCCCACACGCCGCGCAGCCCAGCTCCGTAAAGAATTCCGGCCAGCAGCGCACCGCCAAACCGTCCAGTCCCTTTTCCTCGGTGATAGCCTGCAAAGCGGCATACACTTGCAGTGTGCCTTTGAGTGCCGTTGTATCCAGCGTGGCTAGATTGTCCAGCTGCAAATCCAACTCCCCCCGGATGCGTTCAACTTGTGCATCAGCAATCGACCGTGAGCGGTTAAACACTTCTTCCAGCGGGATCGGAACAATCGTCACGCCAAATTTCTCCTTGAGTGTGACTTCGTCCAGGTGACACGAATCCATCCCATCGGGATGCTGTCCCACCACACCAAATTTTGCCCTCGAGAGCCTTCTCAGCAGAGCGCCGACTGAGGCCAATCGGTGGACCTTGTGTAAAACGGTCTCATCGTCCGGGGTACCGTAACCGTAGTCATACTTGATTCCCCGCAGGGTGAGGGCGTGACCAGCCAGGTTGATCCCGCACAGAGAATTCAATCTCAAGCGCTCGCCCGTCCACGGTTCAGGCACCGCCCACAGAAAAATTGGTGCAGTGGCAGCTTCAGCCAGCGTGGTCACCAGAGTCGCATCCGCGAAAGTCGCCTGGAAGATAAGGACCAGGTCACAATCCGTGCCGCTGATCATCTCGCCCACACGTCGTGCCGATGGCAGATCAGTCACCAGATCGTCAATGGCGATGAGATCGTACCCTGCATGGACCAGCTGTTCTCTGGCCACATCAATCAGGGTAGCGGCAAAATCCACATCAAAGGTGGTTCTTACCAAAGGCACAAAGGCAATGCGTAATGACGACAATCTACCCTCTCTTTAGGACTTAAAATAAAAGAACTGCGTCAAAGCCAAAGCCGCAGCCCCAATCACACCCGCCCGCCAGCCAAAACTGGTCGCCTCGATTCGCACCTGTTTGCCCAGGTCGCCAAAGGTCATCTGCTGGACGGTTTCAATCACGGGATCAATAAAATACGCCTGTTCCTGGGCAAACAAACCACCCAGCAAGATCAACTCCGGGTTATACAGGTTGACCATGTTGGCCAGGGCAACACCCAGGTAATAAGCTCTTTTTGCAAGCATGTCCCTGACCGCCTGATCACCCAATCGGGCTGCTTCAAATACACAATCCATGTTATTGCCACCAGGATGTGCCTTGAAGCACGACGCCAAAATACCCTCTGGGTTCTGCCTGGCTATCCGTTCCGCCAGGCTCACCATGGTAGTTTCTGAAACGAGCGTTTCTAAACAGCCAGCTTTGCCGCACCGGCAGGGCTCTCCGTCGTCCAATAGCATCGTGGTGTGGCCGATCTCACCTGCGCCCATGCTGCTGCCACGGAACACCTCACCCCGGCTGATGAACCCGGCACCGACACCCACCCGGCCGTAGACGAACACCAACGATTCCAGATCACGTCCCACGCCAAAATAAGTCTCACCCAAAGCCATGCAGCGAACGTTATTGTCCACAACAACCGGCCATCCCAATTGGGCGGTGAGGATATCCTTCACCGGGACATTGCGCCAGTTGAGGTTTGGCGCCATCACGTTCACCCCGGATTCAAAGTCAACCAGGCCCGAAAGTCCCACCCCGACGCCCAGGATTAAATCGGGGTCTACCTGACTTTCTTCAATCAGGGCATTGACGCAGCGCACCATTTGATCTACCACGACCATAGAGTCTTCGTCAATGTCAAAATGCTCTCTCCGGGAGGTCAGAATTTCATCGCGCAGGTTGACCAGTGCCACGCGAAAGATGCCCACACCGACATGAATCCCCACCACAAAGCGGGCATCTGGCACAAGACAGATCGTGGTGCGCGGCCTGCCAACCGGTCGTGTTCGCTCACCCTCCTGTTCGCTGCAAGCCCGTTCAGAAACCAGGCCCTGTTCCAACAGCTCAGAAATCAAATTGGTGATCGTGGTGCTGGAAAGGTGCAGACGTTTTGCCAGCCCGGCGCGCGAAAGGGTCTCATCATACAGCAAGCTCAACAGCACAACCTGCAGGTTATGCTCTTTGACCGAGATGATATTATTGCCCAGCAGGTCTGACCGCATCGCATTCCAATCGGATAAAAAAGGTGAGAATAATTATTTTTTACACTTGATTTATTAATTATGTCGATTATAACAAGGTTGTTCGGGGTTGTCAAATGGTTTTTTGACGATTCTCGCGCCGAAAATTGGCAGTTTCCTCGCCAGTTTTGGGTTTCCCCCACAAAATCTCCCGCGTGTCTCTCGAAAAACGGGAGACCTGTCCAAATAAACCCTCCCCTCCTTCCCATGAGGTATAATCACGTCTTATGGCTAAACCTGTTGTTGCCCTCGTGGGCAGACCCAATGTCGGTAAGAGCACCCTCTTCAATCGCCTGACCGGTGAACGGCTGGCGATCGTTGACGAGGTGCCCGGTACCACTCGTGACCGCCTCCTGGCCGAGGCGGATTGGAGCGGGTATTTCTTCTTTATCATGGATACCGGCGGTATTGACCCCACCAAGGGCAAAGGCCAGGCGCCGCTTTCGATCGGGTCAAAGGAGTTTGTCCGACAAATCAGAGAGCATGCAGAACTGGCCATGGAAGAAGCCGATCTGATCCTGTTCCTCGTCGATGGCCAAACGGGCGTTACCCCTGCAGACCATGAAATCGCCGAGATTTTACGCCGCAAGCAGCACTCCGTCGAGGGGAAACTGGTTCCGCCCATCCTCCTGGTGGTCAACAAGGCAGAAAGCGCCAAAATCCGCCAGGTTGTGGCCGAATTTTACGAACTCGGCATGGGTGAACCCTACGCCGTCTCCGCCCTGCACGGTACCGGCACGGGCGACCTGCTGGATGAAGTCATCCGCCATATCTCCGAATTCGAAGAGGACACCGAAGAGGACCTCTCCACCAAGATTGCGATCGTCGGCAAGCCCAACGTGGGCAAATCCAGCCTGCTGAACAAAATCATCGGCGAGGAGCGTGCCATTGTCAGCAGCATTCCCGGCACCACCCGCGATGCCATCGACACCAAGCTGGATTATGAGGGCTACCCGGTCACGTTGATCGATACTGCCGGGATTCGCCGGCGCGGCAAGGTTGCCCCGGGCGTTGAAAAATACAGCGTGATCCGCAGTATGAACGCCATCGAGCGGGCTGATGTAGCCATTCTGGTGATCGATGCCACCACCAATATCACTGCCCAGGATACACATATTGCCGGTTACATCAAGGATGCCTGGAAAAGTGCCATTGTCGTCGTCAACAAATGGGACCTGGTCGAAAAGGATACCTACACCATCAACGAATACACGGCCAAAATCCGCCACGAACTCAACTTCATGGACTACTTCCCCATGATCTTCATCAGCGCGCTCACCGGCCAAAGGGTTGACCGGGTGCTGCCCCTTGCCCTCCAGGTGCAGGAAGAGCGCCTGGTGCGTTTATCCACCTCGCAAATCAACCGCATCATCCAAAACGCCCAGGACCGCCACCCCGCCCCCTCAAGGTCCGGCCGTTCACTGCGCATCTACTACGGCACCCAGGTCAGAAGCGATCCGCCAACGTTTATGCTCTACGTCAACAACCCGGAGTATGCCCACTTTACCTATCTGCGATTTTTAGAAAACCAAATCCGCAATGATTACCCCTTCATCGGGACCCCCATCCGCCTGGTACTTAAAAAACGGCGTGATTGAACAACCCTAACGGTCGCGATACGTTATAATAAGAACGATCAATTGATCAACAGACAAAATAGCTTAAAAGAAAATTTCATGTCAGACGACTTCCAATCCGAACAAACTTCCGCAAACCCATCCCATCGTGACGGATCAAAATCAAAGCGATCTGGCTGCCTGGGGTTTTTTATCGATACCGTTGAAACTATCCTGCTGGCGCTGGTGCTCTTCCTGGTCATCAATGCCCTTTCAGCCCGCGTACGGGTAGAAAACGTCAGCATGCAGCCCACCCTCAAACCGGGAGAATTCCTGCTGGTCAACCGGGTGGCCTATAAATTTGGTCAACCCTCCATCGGCGACATCGTCGTCTTCCATGCACCGGGTGATAACGACATTGACTATATCAAGCGGGTGATCGGGTTGCCTGGTGACCAGGTGCGCATCACGGATGGAATCGTCTATGTCAACAACCAACCGCTTTACGAAACCTACATTGCAGAGGCGCCCCGCTATACAGGTAACTGGGACGTCCCGCCCAACGAATACTTTGTCCTCGGTGATAACCGCAACAATTCCTCCGATTCCCACATGTGGGGTTTTGTCCCCCACGATGATATTGTCGGCCGAGCGCTGTTGATTTACTGGCCTCTTTCCGAGATCACCATTTTGCGCAGCTCGGATGTTGTGATGGCCGTTCAATAAACCCCGGTGCCCTGACCTATTTTTTGCATTAACACATGCCCTCAAACCTGCCATCAAACTACACCTGTTCAAATCAGTTTTTGGTGATAAAATCATCGCCAAGGATAAATCATGCACATTCGCGTAACAGATAACCTCGAAACGCCGCCCTGCCGCAAATGCCAGGGCGGTCGCAAACATCTCCAAACCATCACCTTAATGACCTGGCTGGGTGATGATCTGATCACCGTGCCCGATTTTCCCGCCTGGATTTGTGACCTGTGCGGTCACAAGCTGTATGACACCCACGCCCTAGCACAATTAAGCTTGCTCCTCAACCCCGATGCGGGCACGCCCGTTAAACCCGGCCTCAACAGCGCGGGTAAAAAATCCTCGGCAAATTTCCCGCCGCCAGCCTGAACCGGGCTGCCAAACCCCACACGTAAGCATCCGTTGAATTTCATCTGGGGTTGTTCAACAATCCCAAATAATGCACCTATTCTAAATCAGGACAAAACCTTACCAACTACCTGGGGGTTAACATCAAGGCTTAACAGCCAAGAATTTCGTCATTCTCCGACTTAATCGCAATCCAATAATTGTCATTAATCGAAATTCTTAAGCAGAATACGTAAAAAATTGACTAATCAGGTCTGTCATGCTATCATTTAGATAGTTATTATTTCTATTATTTTGCACCTTAAAAGGAGTTATTTTATATGTCCATTGAACTTATCGCGCGCATTGTCGTCCTTATTTTATTCGGGTCCATCGGAGGTTTTTTCGGACAAAACTTGGGGAGCCTGCTTCAACGCAGTTTGGCCATTGACCCACAGCCAATTATTATTTATCAATTAGGTTCTGCCATCATCTTTGCCATTATCGGCTTTATTATAGCGCCCTGGATATCGATCAAACCTATTCGGGCCATCCGTAAACAATTAAGTAATGTATCAGCTCAGACGCTGGTCTTTGGGATCATCGGCCTTGTCATCGGCTTGGTTTTATCCGCGCTCCTTGCTTATCCCATCTCACTGTTAGGCCCGCCCCTGGGCAATATTTTGCCAATGATCGCTGCGCTGGTTTTTTCCTACCTGGGGTTGATCACTTTCGTTTCACGCCAGAAGGAATTGAGCAACTTTATCCGTGTTGGATCTAAACAACGCGGCGCCAGTGAGACCGCCACTGAACCCAATGGCCTCAGCGATGCTCGCCGCATCCTGGTAGACACCAGCACCATCATCGACGGTAGAATTTATGATATCGCCCGCACCGGATTTATCCCCGGGCGTTTACTTATCCCCCGCTTTGTCCTCAACGAACTGCAATATGTCAGCGATTCCGCCGATAACCTGCGCCGACAGCGCGGCCGGCGTGGGATGGAGGTCTTATCCGAACTGCAAAAAGATACCAACATCCCCGTAACCATCACGGATATCGACGTAGAAGGCGTTCGTGAGGTAGATGACCGACTGGTCGTTTTAGCCCGTCAATTGAACTGCCCGATCCTCACCAACGATTACAACCTCAACAGGATTGCTGAACTGCAGGGCGTCACTGTCCTGAATATCAACGAACTGGCCAATGCGGTCAAAGCCATCTTGCTGCCCGGCGAATCTTTGGAAATGGCCGTGATCCAGGAGGGCAAAGAGCACGGGCAAGGCGTTGGGTACCTGGAAGATGGCACCATGGTGGTTATTGAAGATGGTCATAACTTCATCGGCAAAACCATCAAGATCACCGTCACCAAGGTGCTACAAACAGCTGCGGGCCGGATGATCTTTGCTAAACCTGAGTGAGATGATGGTCAATACTTTTTTTAAATCAACTTTGGGAGTCTGAAAATTTATGTCTTTACGAGTCTACAACACCCTAACCCGCACAAAAACAGATTTCGAAACCATCGAAGACGGCATCGTCAGAATGTACGTCTGCGGACCGACGGTTTACGACAGCGCCCATGTGGGACATGCCATGTCGGCGCTGGTTTTTGATATCATCCGCCGCTACCTCATCTTTCGTGGATATGAGGTGGAATATGTAATGAACTTTACCGATGTCGATGACAAAATTATCGACCGGGCTAAACGCTTAGGCATCGATCCCTTTGAGCTGGCAGAGAAGTACATCGAAGAGTTCAGTCGTAACTTGCGTGATCTCAACATCCTGCCTGCTACACAACATCCCCGAGCAACCGAGGAGATCGATGCCATCATCAAAATGGTCACCCAGCTGATTGAAAAAGGGTCAGCCTACGAGGTCGATGGTGATGTGTATTTCCGGGTCGAAACTGCGCAGGATTACGGCAAGCTCTCCGGGCGCAAACTGGAGGAGATGAATGCTGGCAGCCGCATCCGGGTTGACGAGCGGAAAGAAAACCCGATGGATTTCGCTGTGTGGAAGAAAGCCAAACCCGGCGAACCATCCTGGGATAGCCCTTGGGGGCTTGGCCGACCGGGCTGGCATATCGAATGCTCGGCCATGAACCTCAGCCACCTCGGTCACCAGATCGACATCCACGGCGGCGGCAACGACCTGGTCTTCCCCCATCACGAGAACGAAATCGCTCAGACCGAAGCCATTACGGGCAAACCCTTTGCCCGTTACTGGATGCACAATGGCATGCTCCAGCTTAAAGGCGAAAAGATGTCTAAATCCACCGGCAACCTGGTGCCGATCAACGAATTCCTCAGTGAGCACCCCGGTGATGTCATGCGTCTGCTCGTCCTCAGTTCATACTACCGCAGCCCGCTCACCTTCAACAGCGAGGTAATCGAGGCCAATCAACGCGCTTTGGAGCGTCTGCTCTCGGCCCTGCGGCCGGCTTTACCCGGTGCCCCAGGAGCAACAGCTGAAACGCTTGATCAATTGACCGAACAAACTGAAGCCACCCGCCAGGGTTTCATTGAAGCCATGGATGAAGATTTCAACACAGCCAGCGCCCTCGGCCACCTGTTTGATTTGGTCAGAGCGATCAACCAGGCCCGCGCAGAAAAAGCAACCGATGAGCAGCTAGAGACTGCACAAAGCATCTTCAAAGAACTGGCGGACGTGTTAGGTTTGGAGCTGAAAACCCCCGAACAGGGCACCTCGGACGCAGATGCCTTTATCAACCTGCTGCTTGCCCTACGCAAGGACCTGCGGGAGCAAAAACTATACAACCTATCAGACCATGTGCGTGATGAGTTGGCAAACCTGGGTGTGATCATTGAAGATAGCGCCCAGGGTTCAACCTGGCGGTGGGAGTAACCCTTGAGCGAATGGATCACCGGCCGCAACCCAATTTATGAGGTTTTGCGGGCAAAGCGCCGACACCTCAACCGCCTGTTGATTGCAGAAAACGCGCAGGTGAGCGGACGCCTGGCGGAGATCATCCGCCTGGCCCGGAGCCAGCGCATCCCGATTGAACAGGTCAAACGGCCCAATCTTGACGGGATCGACCCCCATCACCAGGGCATTGCCCTCAGTGTTGGCGCTTACCCTTATACTGACCTGGAAGCCATCATCCGCACGGCTGAAACCCGCCAGGAAGCGGTATTCGTGCTGCTTCTCGACCAGGTCCAGG
>JBLRWR010000072.1:0-9094 GCA_047921135.1 Candidatus Brevefilum sp. | reverse complement strand
AGTATGATCGGTTGGTCGAAGAAGGGCTTAAAGCTAATCCAGAACGAAAAACTTATGAAGGAATGCCCAAGAAGCGAGGAAAGGTCAAGCAAACACCAGCCAGGAATTTGTTGATAACATTCCAAACGAAGAAGGATGCCGTGCTAGCTTTCATGTATGATTTCCAGGTGCCATTTGATAATAATCTGGCAGAACGAGATATCCGCATGATGAAACTAAAACAGAAGATATCAGGTTGTTTTCGAACCCAACAGGGTGGAGAATTGTTCTGTGCTATTCGAGGATATCTGTCAACTGCAAGAAAAAATGGACTAAATGCTTATGAAGCATCACGTTTAGCTTTTCAGAAAAAACCTTATTTGCCAAGTTTTATCTCTACTGGCTGAGTAGTTACTTTTTTTTATTAATTTTGACAACTTAAATCAGAAAAAATGGGTCTGTGACCCTCAATCCTTTTAGCCACGCGGGTATAATTTTATTGATCCACATCGCTTAATCTTCTTTATCGATGCTCTGCCACTTTCCGCAGGTTGTGTTTCTGATAGTGACCATTTCACAGTAAAGTGCACGTATGTTGGTGGGCTGGAAAGGTGAGCATTACCACATTAAATGATTTCGGTTATACTCAGTGCTTATGATAGATAATGTAAGGAATTTCTGTATTATCGCCCATGTTGACCATGGCAAATCGACCCTGGCAGACCGGATGCTGCAACTAACGGGCACGATCGCTGATCGTGATATGACCGAGCAGGTTCTGGATACCATGGACCTGGAGCGGGAAAAGGGTGTGACGATCAAGGCCTCCGCAGTCCGTATGGTCTATCAAGATCAAGGGGGCCAGGAATACGCCTTGAACCTGATTGATACCCCTGGGCATGTTGATTTTAACTACGAGGTCAGCCGGGCTCTGGAAGCTTGCGAAGGCGCTCTGCTGGTGGTTGATGCGGCCCAGGGCATTGAAGCACAAACCCTGGCTAACCTTTACCTGGCTTTGGAGTCAAATTTGGTCATTATCCCGGTGATCAATAAGATTGACCTGGCTTCTGCCCAAACTGAAGCAGTGATGGAGGATTTACACAACCTTTTAGGGACGCCGTATGATGAGATCATTCAGATTTCGGCAAAATTGGGTTCAAATGTGGGCCAGGTCCTTGAGGCGATTGTTGAACGCATTCCCCCGCCGAGGGGCAAAGATGATGAGCCGTTAGAAGCGCTGATCTTCGATTCGCACTACGACTCTTATAAAGGCGTGGTTGCTTACGTGCGGGTGTTTAACGGCACCATCACCCGGGATGACCAGTTATTGATGATGTCGACCAAGGTGAAGGCCTCGCCTGTGGAAATTGGCGTTTTCGCGCCAGACCTGAGGCCGATCCCGAGGCTGAAATCGGGTGATGTTGGCTATATTGCTACAGGCTTGAAGACGGTCTCTGAATGTCGTGTGGGTGATACGGTCACCTATGCCAATGGTGGCGTCACAAAACCGCTGCCCGGTTACCGCCAGGCCAAGCCGATGGTGTTTGCCGGTGTGTACCCCACAGATGGCGAGGACTACGGAGATTTGCGGGATGCGTTGGAAAAGCTGCAGCTTAATGATGCCTCACTGACCTTCGAGCCGGAGACCTCCGAGGCGCTTAATTTTGGGTTCAGGTGTGGTTTTTTGGGTTTGTTCCACATGGAGATCATCCAGGAGCGGCTTGAGCGCGAATATGACATGGATGTGGTTTTCACCGCACCCTCGGTTGAATACCGGGTTCAGCTCAATAACAGCGAGATGGTACGGGTTTCTTCTCCCTCGCAGCTGCCGGATGAAAACCTGATCGATAAAATTCTTGAGCCCTGGATGAACCTGACCATTTTCACACCCACGGAATATTATGGTGTGGTGATGGATCTGGTGACCAAAAAACGGGGTGTTTTTGTCAGCCAGGATTATCCCTCCCCGAACCGGGTGCAAATTGAATATGAAATCCCCCTTTCAGAGCTGATCATCGATTTCTTTGACCAGCTAAAATCCGGCACACGGGGTTATGCCTCCATGGACTACCAGTTTAATGAATATCGACCTGAGAATCTGGTCAAGGTGGAGATCCTGGTCAACGGGGAATCGGTGGATGCGCTGACCGCCATTGTGCATAAGGATGACGCCTATCACAAAGGCCAGGCTTTGGTCTCGCGCCTGAAAGAACTGATCCCCAGGCAGCTGTTTACCATTCCTGTCCAGGCATATTCACAAGGCCGGGTGATCTCACGGGCGAATGTGAAGGCCTTGCGGAAGGACGTGCTTTCCAAGTGCTATGGCGGTGATATCACGCGGAAAAAGAAGTTGCTTGAAAAACAGAAAAAGGGTAAACGCCGGATGAAGATGGTGGGAAACGTCGAAATTCCACAAGAAGCGTTTATGGCGATCCTTCGATTGGATAAATAATGGCTGAAAAGCGTGTCATCGCCAGGTTTCTGCGCTGGCTGCTGCCGTTGTCGATCAGCGGTTTGGCGATCTGGTTGATTTTACGGGAGATCGATTTTCCAGTCTTTATGACCCACCTGGCAAAAATCCGCTGGCAGACGCTGGCGCTGGCCACCGCAATTTACTTTATTAGCTATGCCCTGCGAGCGTTTTGCTGGTATATCCTGTTACGAAGAAAAGTGTCCTATCGCGATGCTTTCTTTACTATGGGCGTGGGCTACCTGTTGAATAACATCTTTCCCTTCCGGCTGGGCGAGATTGGCCGGGCGGTTATGCTGGATGATTCGGGTCGGACCTCACCGCTGGAGGTGTTCTCCAGCGTAGTGGTGGAAAGGATCTTTGATGTATTTTTAGCCGCCCTGTTTATTTTGAGCGTACTCCCCCGAATTTTGAGCAGTGGATATAATCAAACCATGGTCCTGGTTGCGCTATCCCTGGCTGTGATCGGGTTGGTCGTATTGTTCTTGCTGGCCAGGTTCCGCGAGCAGGTGGCAACCTGGTTGACCCGGTGGGGTGAACGTTCGGGTTTTATCCGGGACTGGTTGCAGCCCAAGGTCGCCCATGCTTTAGAGGGTTTCGCTGTTCTGACCGACGCACGGGCGTTCTTGCTGGCTTTTGGCAGCCTGGCCCTCAGCTGGCTGCTGGCTTTTGGCAAGAACTATTTGATCTTCAATAACCTTTCAGCTCAGCCTCCTTTTTGGTGGATGACCTTTGTGCTCAGCGCAGGTGCCTTTGGTGCAGCTTTGCCTTCAGCGCCTGCCGGGCTGGGCGTTTATGAGGGCGTGGTGGTGGGGGCCTTTGCCTTGCTGGGTGTGGGCACCGAATTGGCCTTTACCCACGCGATTGTGACTCATGCGATGGTGTTTGTGTATGCAAATTTGATCGGCTTGGTTGGCTTACGGTTGCGGGGAGAGGCCCTGGTGGCTTTCCTGCGCCGTGTCATCCGGCGTTCTCCCAAAATTCAAACAGCGGAGTGAGCCTGATGAGGATTTTGATTGCTCTGACCTACTATCAGCCGCATAAATCCGGGTTAACGGTGTACGCGGTGCGCCAGGCGCGGGCTTTGGCAGAGCTGGGGCATGAGGTGACGGTATTGACCTCGCAATATGACCGGTCTTTACCCACCCAAGAATTTGCAGATGGCGTGCAGGTGGTCCGTGTTCCGGTTGCCTTTCGGCTATCGAAAGGGGTAATCATGCCGCGCATGCCGCTCAAAGCCTGGCAATTGATCGGAGATGTGGATGTGGTCAATTTGCACGTGCCACAGATGGATGCGGCTTTGTTGGCCATCTTATCGAAATTACGAAAGAAGCCCGTGGTGCTGACTTATCATTGTGATTTGCAGATGCCAACGGGTTGGCTCAACCAGGTGGCCGGATGGGCTGCCAACTCGGCCAACCGCATCTCAGCTGGGCTGGCGGATGCGATCGTGCACAACACCCGGGATTTTGCTGAGCACTCACCCTTCTTGCAGCGCTATTTGGATAAACTGACCGTAATCCAGCCGCCGATTATCGGTACGCCGGTTGAAGATTCCGACCTTGAAGCTTTTCGCCATAAGTATGAGATCAAACCCGGACGGCGTATTATTGGGATGGTGGCGCGCTTGGCCACAGAAAAGGGTGTGGAATATTTAGTTCAAGCCATGCCCAAAGTCCTTCAGACCCAGCCGCACGCCCAGGTCGTCTTTGTGGGGGAATACCTGCATGTATTTGGTGAGCAGGCGTACCGTGAGAAGCTGCTTCCCATGATAGATGCGCTGGGCGATCACTGGACATTTCTGGGCGTGGTCAGCGAGGCGGATAAGTCAGCGTTTTACCATGTGTGTGAGGTGTTGGTCTTGCCGAGTATCAACAGCACCGAATCCTTTGGTATGGTTCAGGTAGAGGCCCTCACCTGCGGCACGCCGGTGGTGGCCACGGACCTGCCCGGTGTCAGGCAGCCGGTGTGCACATCAGGCCTGGGGAAGATTGTCCCTGTGATGGATGCACCTGCCCTAGCAGAGGCAATCCTGAGCCTGTTGGTTACCGATATGCGGGTTGACCCTGAAAATATCGAGGCGATGACAGCGCATTACGCACCGACAACTGTTGCAAGGGCGTATGACGCACTTTACCGTGAATTGACGGATGGACATGGATAGCCAGCAATTAGATCAAATTCTCTGGCGGCACATCAGCAGCCTGCCGTATTTTCGGGGGTTTTTACGTGCGGTGGAAGATCGCTTTTACCAGGAGATTGACTTAGAAGCGCCGATCCTGGACCTGGGTTCGGGTGACGGCCACTTTGCTTCGGTTGCCTTTGGGCAGAAATTGGATGTGGGGCTGGACCCCTGGCTGGCGCCAACCCTCGAAGCGCAGGGCCGGCATGCCTACCGGATGCTGGTGTTGGGCGCAGGCGGGCAAATCCCCTATGGAGCGGCTGCCTTTACTACAGTCGTCAGCACCTCTGTGCTGGAGCACATCCCTGAGGTGGAACCGGTATTGCAGGAGGTGGCGCGGGTACTTGCACCTGGAGGGCGATTTGTGTTTTGTGTGCCCAACCACCGCTTTCCGGAACTGCTGTGGGGCCGCCAGTTCCTGACGAAGGTTGGGTTACCAGCGCTGGGTGCAGCCTACAGCCGGTTGTTCAACCGGGTAGCGCGGCATGCACACACGGATTCACCCGATGTTTGGGAAGCGCGCCTGTCGCGGGCTGGATTGGAACTTTTAGAAACCTGGGATTATTTCCCCCCTGAGGCGCTGCACATTTTAGAGTGGGGACATCCCCTGGGATTGCCGGCCTTAATCAACAAAAAATTATTTGGGCGCTGGGTGCTGGTTCCCAAGCGATGGAATCTGGCGCTGCCCTGGAGATGGACTCGCAAGTTCATGGACGATCCCCGCTCGCCAGAGGGTGTGTGCTCATTCTTTATTGCCCGGAGGTCCGCATGAGACGGTGGACCGCGCCAGGGTATTATGCCTATTCTATCCTGGAGATGATGATCTGGTACAAGAACTGGCCCTCGCTGGTGCCGCTCTTCTTGCGAAAGCCAGGCACCCGTATACAAAAAATCAAACTACGACGTCCTAGTATTGATTTACTGGTGCGTGGCCCGATGGATGTGTGGTCGGTAAAGGAAACCTTTATCGACCAGTTTTACACGCGCTATGGCGCACCGGTTGAGGATGGGTGGACGGTGGTGGATATCGGCGCAGGGATCGGCGATTACTGTCTGTATGCTGCGGAAGGGCTCCCCGGGGTGACCGTCTACGCGTTTGAACCTTATCCAGAGTCCTTTGCCCTGCTGGAGCGCAACCTGGCGCTAAATGGTGTTGAAAACGTGCACCCCTTCCAGAAGGCTGTTTGGAGCAAAGAGGGTGAACTGTATTTAGACCTCTCTACGGGCGAACCGCTGCAGATCAGCAGCCAGGAGGGATTTGCAGAGTCGACCAGCATGGAACGGTTGACGGTTGAGGCGGTTTCTCTGCAAACCCTGTGTTCTGAAGAGCATCTCAAGAGTATTGATCTACTTAAAATGGATTGTGAAGGCGGGGAATATGAGATCCTGTTCAATACACCCGAGGACGTCCTTGAGCGGATTACGCGCATCATCATGGAATATCATGATCTGGATGAACAAAAATCGCACCAGAGGCTGGCGGGCTTTTTAGAGAATCAGGGTTATAAGGTGACGTGTCATCCAAATTTTGTGCATCAAGAGATCGGCTACCTGTACGCAGAGCGGTGACATCGATGTGTGGTCAGGATGAACAGCAGGGTTAATTCAAGCCTGGAAAGCCTGGTTTACATGCTTGGCCTCTGTTGTCAGTAGAAGTATGGTAGGGTATCATATTCCACGACTTAAACATTTACGACCATAGGCTGAAAGCTTGACACGACAGAGAAAATTCATGGCCGAACAACCCAAGTCACCGTTATCCACAGAACCCAGCGTTTGGGATTATTTTGCAAACAAGCTAAAATCCTGGTTTAAAACGCAACCTGAGGCGGCGTCAGAAGCACAGGGCCATGACCTGCCCTCAAAAAAGCCCTTTGCATGGTCAACGGTTGGCGCAGCAGTGTTGGCATTGATCGCTCAGCTCTCATTGGAACCTTCTCCGGGGAGAACTGCCTGGCCAGGCATCCTGCTGTATGCTGGGGCTTTGGTTTTCTTGGTTCTGGCGGTCTTTCGGGGAGAATGGGTGCTTCCGAGCCTAAAACAATCCAATAATGAACCCTTCCAGCCCCGGATTAGGTTAGAATTCGTACTTGTCAGCGCCATGATGGGGATTTTGGCGTTTCTCCTTTTTGGAAACGGGCGCTTTGGGTTGCTGAACACGCTGCTGTGGGTTTTGGCGGTGATTTTCTTCCTGGCGGCCTTTTGGCCAGTAAACAAGGAACAGCCCATCAGGCTGGATGTCTTGTGGAGTCGATTTACGAACCGAGAATGGCATGTACGGATCAGCCGCTGGACAGTCATCGTACTGGCTGTTATTGCGGTGATCTTGTTTTTTAATTTCTCCCGCTTGGATATGGTCCCGCCGGAGATGCTCTCAGACCAGGCTGAGAAATTGATGGATGTCAACGATATCCTCAACGGGCTCTCACCGGTCTATTTCCCACGCAACACCGGCCGGGAAGCGCTGCATTTTTACCTGAGCGCGGGGTTTATGCGCATTTTTAACCTGGATGTCACGTTTCTCAACCTGAAAATCGTGGCGGTTTTGGCGAATTTATTGACCCTGTTCTTCATTTACTTATTGGGCAAAGAATGGGCTGACCGCTGGGTGGGATTGGCGGCAGCGCTATTTGCGGGGATCGCTTACTGGCCCTTGCTGTTCACCCGGCTGGCACTGCGCATCCCTTACTATCCCCTGTTTGTGGCCCCGGTGATGTTTTTTATGGTCCGAGGCCTGCGCAGACAGCATGTCCCCGATATCCTATGGGCCGGGTTGTTTTTGGGGTTGGGCTTGCACGGCTACACACCCTACCGGATTGTGCCGATTTTGGTGGTGTTGGGAATATTGATCTATCTGCTGCACAACAAGGGTAAGCAGTTGCGGCTGAATGCCCTGTTTGCGTTGATCCTGATCGGCTTTACTTCCCTGCTGGTGTTCATCCCATTGCTACGCTATTGGCTGGCCAACCCCGAATTGTTCGCCTACCGCGCCTTTTCCCGTCTGACCGGCATGGAGGTTGGCTTTCAGAATTCGCCGCTGGTGGTCTTCTTGCAGAACTTCTGGCGGTCCAGCGTGATGTTCTTTTGGGATAATGGCGTGATTTGGGCGCATTCGATCCCTGGCCGGCCAGCGCTTGAGGTTGTTTCGGGGGCCTTCTTTTTTTTGGGAATTGCCAGTTTGATTATCCGTTATGTGCGTGAACGCGATTGGCGAGACCTGTTTTTGTTGATTTCGATTCCTATGCTGATGATGCCTTCGATTTTGTCGCTGGCTTATCCCGGTGAAAACCCCAGCCTGAACCGCTCAGCCGGAGCGGTGGTGCCGGTGTTTTTGGTGATCGGTTTAGCCTTTGTGACCTTGTTCCGCACATTAAAATCGCGCATTAGTGGTCGGGTTGGCCAGGTAATCCTGGTCGCTGTGGTAGCGTTGTTGCTGGTGTGGTCTGGCGTGAATAACCATGACCTGGTTTTTAACCAGTATTACACTATTTACAGGGCTTCAAGCTGGAATACATCAGAAGTGGGGCGGGTTGCGGCGCTGTTTATCGAATCGATGGGCGATCCGCAGACGACTTATGTGGTGGGTTACCCGCATTGGATTGATTCAAGGCTGGTAGCCATCAATTCTGGCTTCCCCGGGTGGGATTTTGCCATCTTCCCGGATGAAATTGCAAATACCCAGGCCGATCCGCGTCCGAAGATGTTTTTCTTGAACATCCACGATGCGGCGAATGCACAACTATTGCAGCAAACCTTCCCGTCAGGCGTGTTGTGGCAATTTGACTCTAGCGTCCCAAATAAGGACTTTTTGATCTTTTTTGTACCGCCATCGGTTGGGGTTGCACCATGATGAAGAATGAGGTGACCGTGCAAAATCCGCATCCGCGTAAGACGTGGACTAACCTGCTGTTGGTCCTCGCCTTGCTGCTCACCGTGGTGGCCGGTGCATACCTGCGTTTGGTGGGCGTCAATTGGGATGAAGATCAGCATATGCATCCGGATGAGCGTTTCCTCAGCCTGGTCCAGGTGGCCATTTCCCCTGTTGACTCGTTGGGCGAGTATTTTGACACTGAAAGCTCAAGTTTGAACCCGGCCAATCGGGGGTATGGCTTTTTTGTGTATGGTACCCTACCGATCTTTATCGTCCGCTATGCGGGTGAAGCCCTGGGGCAAACGGATTACCATGCCATCACCCTCCTGGGCCGGCAGCTTTCGGCGGTGTTCGACGTGGCGACGGTATTGCTGGTGTTTGGGATTGGAAAGCGCCTGTACAATCGTTGGGTGGGGCTCCTGGGGGCAGCGTTTTATGCCCTGGCCGTGTTGCCCATTCAGCTTTCGCATTTTGCTACGGTCGATACGATCACCAATACCTTCGCGGTCATGGCGATGTATGCAGGTGTGTGGGCACTAACTCGACCGGCACCTGAAAACAAAGCTGGCACAGAGCCTGAATCCCTGGAAAC
>JBLRWR010000071.1:0-9238 GCA_047921135.1 Candidatus Brevefilum sp. | reverse complement strand
TGCAGGACGTGCTGCCAGCAGCCTGGGGGTGACTGAATTGCTTGATATCTATTGGGATGCCAGCCATAGCAGCATGGCACAGGAAAAAAAACAGGCCCTAAACGCATTGGCCAAGTCGATCATTGATGAGGTGAAAAGCGGTGACAGCTAAATTACACCCCCGGCACATCGTCGAAATCAGAATAACGGTAATATGCCCCGGAAAATGATACCTTTCAGCGCCTCACACGTCATCTGTTTGAACCCACCAGGCGGCGCCTAAAAGCCCCCAGACAGCCGCGGTTTGGTGCCCGCCCACGCTTGACACTTTTAGTGCTTTTCCGTATAATACTCTAGCCTTCCTCGATAGCTCAATTGGCAGAGCGAGCGGCTGTTAACCGTTAGGTTCCAGGTTCGAGTCCTGGTCGAGGAGCTAAAATTTTTAAACGCATCATGCCTATCAAACCCCAACTTACCGAAAGATAAAATTAATTGGTCATTAGAGGTATCTTAAAGAATTAAACCAAACAGATGAAATGTGCTATAATGCCGCCTTAGTTGGGAAAATCCAACAGCAACCATTCATCTGCAATTTCCTCCACCCCTGGTAACGCCGGCCGGGGGTGATCGTTTTAATGATACCAAGCACACCGGAAAACATTGCCGATGCGGTTATAATCATAAATGTCACAATAATGCAACCAATTCGCTTGGTTTTGACCGTACAGGAGGACACCAGGATGGGATATTTACGGAAATTATTCTTGTGTGCACTACTGGCCGCAATGCTGATTGCTGGCTGCCGTCCCCAAACTGCGCCCGCACCCACCGCTACCCCCACGGAAGACCGCCCGGCCCCCACCCACACGCCTGAACCCGAGCCTGAACCCGAAGCGGATGCTTGGTGGCAGGAGATTGTCTTTTATGAAATCTTCGTGCGCAGCTTTAAAGACAGCGACGGTGACGGTATCGGCGACTTCCAGGGCATGATCCAACAACTGGATTACCTCAACGATGGTGACCCCACCACCCAGGATGACCTGGGCATCCAGGGCATCTGGCTGATGCCCATCAACCCTTCCCCGTCCTACCACGGCTATGACGTCACCGATTATTACGATGTCAACCCCGAGTACGGCACCATGGAAGATTTCAAACAATTGCTGGCTGAGGCCGAAAAACGCGGCATTAAGATCATCATCGACCTGGTGATCAACCACACCTCAACCCAGCACCCCTGGTTCCAGGCCGCCCAGGACCCAGAGTCAGAATACCACGATTGGTATGTGTGGTCCAATTCCCATCCACAAATCCCCGGCCCCTGGTTCCAGAATGCCTGGCACCGCAACAACGTCAACGGTCTGTTCTATTACGGCGTCTTCTGGGGCGGGATGCCAGACCTCAATTTTGACAACCCCGCCGTCAGCGAGGAAATGATGAACATCTCCAAATTCTGGCTGGAAGAGGTGGGCGTGCACGGTTTCCGCGTGGATGCTGCCCGCTACCTGTTCGCCGATGGCGTCGCCCAGCAGGACACCAGGGAGACCATCCAATGGTTTGAGGACTGGCGGGACTTTTACAAAGCTATCAACCCCAACGCCTTCACGGTTGGCGAGGTGTGGACCGATTTGCGCACCACAGCCCGTTACAGCGATGGGATGGATTCCCTGTTTATGTTTGATCTGGCAGAAGATATCAAGAATGGCGTTTATGCGCCAACCCCCAGACGGATCATCAACTCCTACCTGGACACCCTGGCCCACTTCCCGGACGGCCACTTCAGCACTTTCCTCTCCAACCATGACCAGCAACGGGTCATGTCCCTCCTGGAAGGCGACCTCAACAAAGCCAAAGTCGCCGCATTTGTCTACCTGACCGGCCCCGGCGTACCCTTTATCTATTACGGTGAAGAAATCGGCATGAAAGGCAATAAACCAGATGAGCTGCTGCGCACCCCCATGCAATGGACCGTCGGGCCAGGGGCAGGATTTACCACCGGGACGCCCTGGCAAGCCCTCAACCAGGATTTTGTACAGGTCAATGTGGCTTTCCAGAACAGAGACCCGAACTCACTCTTGAACCACTATCGCACCCTGGTGCACCTCCGCAGCCAGCATGCCGCGCTGCGCACAGGTGAGTACCTCCCGTTTACTTCCAACTGCCTGCAGCTTTACCCCATCCTGCGCGTGCAAGGAGACCAGGCGCTGATCCTGCTGGCCAACCTTGGCCGCCGGGAGATGGAAAACTGTGCCCTCACGATCGAAGAAAGCCCCCTTGCGGGCCAATATGAGGTGGAAGTGCTCTTTGGTGAGGGTAACTTTGACCCGATCCAATTTAAGGAAAACGGTAGCCTGAGCGATATGCTGCTTCTCAAAACCGTGGACCCCTTCCAGCTGTTCATATTGGCGCTAAAGCAACCCTGATCGCAAACCTTTGCTGTCGAGGTTAAGCAATGGTCTGCAGTCGATACTGTTCCATCAAACGGATGCTTGATATAATTTCATCCCTCAATTTCATTGGTATATAAACGCCGTAGAGTCGCACCGATGGTGCGTCTCTACGCTGTTAACCATGTTCAACGCTATAAAGGTTAGGGTAATTTATTGTCGTAAGACTGCAACGCTTTCATGTAATTGGCCCGCTCAAACGCGGCCGGGTTTTCCACATGCTGCTGGCTCATACTGCCACGCATATTCTCAACGGAGGGATGGTCATAGGCAGCCATCCAATTCTCCATCTCTGCCAACATATCCGCCGCGCGGCCAAGGCCGTTGGCAACGAATTCCGAGGCCACCATGGCCACATTAGCACCTGCCATAACCGCCTTCACCAGGTCAACGCCGGTATGCACGCCAGAGGTCAGCGCCAGGTCTGCCTTGACCTTGCCATACAGGATCGCCATCCAGCGCAAGGGCAGCAACAGCTCTTCCGAGGTGGAGAGATGCAGCGTGGGGTCAACCTCCATCTCCTCAATATCAATATCGGGTTGGATAAAGCGGTTGAACAGCACCAATCCTTGTGCACCGGCATCCACCAGCCGCTGGGCCAAATGCGGCAGGGCGGTGAAGAACGGGCTTAACTTCACCGACACCGGGATATCCACATGCGCATAAACCGCCTTCACCAATTCCACCGTGTTGTCTTCCACCTCCGCAGCGCTGATTTCCGGGCTGGCAGGAATATAATAGGTGTTCAATTCAATGGCGTCCGCGCCGGCCTGCGCCATTTTTTGCGCGTATTCCACCCACCCGGTATTGGAAACGCCGTTCAGGCTGGCGATGATGGGGATATCCACCGCGTCTTTATACTGGCGAATCTTCTCCAAATACTCATCCGGGCCAACGTTGTACCGGTCAAGGTTCGGGAAATAATCCAGTGACTCGGCAAAGCGTTCCGTACCACGCTCCATGTAATAATTGAAAGCCAGGCTGTCATGGGTAATCTGTTCCTCAAATAATGAGTACATCACCACCGCGCTGACCCCGGCATCTTCCATCATTTTTACTTTGCCGATCTTTTTCGAAAGCGCCGAAGCCGCAGCCACCAACGGGTTCTTGAGTTCAAGTCCCAGGTAATGCGTTTTTAAGTCCGTCATCTATCCTCCTATCGTGTTGTTTACCAATTATGTCGTTATCTACTAAAAATGGTGATGGATCAAGTCCATCACCATTTATTATACTTTCTTTATCTGCCAAACCAATCTTTAGGCTTCAGCATCTGGCTTCTCGTAATGCATATCCGCCATTTGTTGGTAAAGGGTCCAGCGGCTGGCTGCATCGCGTTTCGCTTTGGCCATCAGCGTTTCAGCGCGTTCCTCATTGCTTTGCAGCAGCATGCGGTAACGAGTCTCGTTGTAAGCGTAATCCTCAACCGGCACCGTGGGCTCCTTGGCATCAATCACCAGGGGATTCTCACCCTTGGCAGCCAGTTCGGGGTTATAGCGGTAAATCGGCCATACGCCAGATTTCACCGCCAGCTCCTGCTGCTGGAGACCAAGCCTCATGTTGATCCCGTGGGCAATACAGTGGGTGTAGGCGATGATCAAGGACGGGCCTTCGTAGGCCTCAGCTTCACGGAAGGCTTGCAGAGTCTGCCGATCGCTGGCGCCCATCGCCACCCGGGCCACGTAAACGTAACCATAGGACATGGCCATCATGCCCAGGTCTTTCTTGGGCAAGTCTTTACCATTGGCAGCAAACTTAGCCACTGCCGCCCGCGGCGTGGCCTTCGAAGATTGGCCGCCGGTATTGGAATACACCTCGGTATCGAGCACCAGGACGTTGATGTCCCGGCCAGAGGCCAAAACGTGATCCAGGCCGCCGTAGCCGATATCATAAGCCCACCCATCACCGCCGACAATCCACACGCTCTTGCGCACCAGGTAGTCGGCAATCGAGAGCAAGTTACGGGCCTCTGGCTTATCCACTGTTTCCAGTTTGGCCTTAAGCTGCTCAACCCGTTCTCGTTGGGCTTCCAGTTCCTCTTCAGACTTCTGGCCGGCTTCTAAAATGGCATCGGCCAATTCCTGGCCAACCTCCTTGGCGAGTTTCGCCAGCAGCTCACGCCCGTATTCGACAAATTTATCAATGGTCAGGCGCATCCCTAAACCAAACTCCGCATTGTCTTCAAACAGAGAGTTGGACCAGGCAGGCCCGCGTCCCTCGGTGTTGACGGCATACGGGGTGGTGGGCAGGTTGCCGCCATAGATCGATGAACAACCTGTGGCGTTGGCGATGACCATACGGTCACCAAACAGCTGGGTGGCCAGTTTGATATAGGGCGTCTCGCCGCAGCCGGCGCAGGCACCGGAAAACTCAAAGAGCGGCTCCAGGAGCTGCGAGTTCTTGACCGTGTGTGCTGAGAAGCTCTTGCGATCCGGGTAAGGGATGGCATCGAAGAACGCCCAGTTTTCCGCTTCTTGCTCGCGCAAAGGCGGCTGGGGCATCATGTTGATCGCCTTATGACTGGGGTTGGCCCGGTCTTTGGCGGGGCAGTTTTCCACGCACATCCCGCAGCCCGTGCAATCCTCGGGCGCCACCTGGACGGTATACGACCAGCCATCGCGGAATTCTCGGAATTTGGCGTTGATGTGCTTGAAAGTCGCCGGGGCGCTTTCAAGGTAGGAGTCAGGGTACACTTTGGTACGAATGGTGGCATGCGGGCACACAAAAGCGCACTTACCGCACTGGATGCACAGGTCCGCATCCCACACCGGGATCTCCAAAGCCACATTACGTTTCTCCCATTGGGTGGTGGCGGTGGGGAAGGTGCCATCCACTGGCATCTCACTCACCATCACATTATCGCCATCACGATCGATGATCTTACCCAGTACCTGGCGCACATATTCGGGTGCTTCTTCTGGCACAGAGGGCTTCATGGCAATCGTGCTGGTGACCGTGTCGGGAATTTCGACCTTGAACAGGTTTTCCAGTGCATGGTCCACAGCCGCATAGTTCTGTTTCACAACTGCGTCACCGCGTTTGCCGTAAGTCTTCTTGATGGATTTTTTAATCTCATCAATGGCTTGCTCCTTGGGGAGAATACCGCTGATGGCGAAGAAACAGGTCTGCATGATGGTGTTAATGCGCTGGCCCATGTTGGTCTGGTTGGCCACTTCGTAGGCATCGATGATATAGAATTGCAAATCTTTTTTGATCAGCGCTTCCTGCACCTTAGCAGGCAGGTGATCCCAGATCTCATCTTGCCCGTAAATGCTGTTGAGCAGGAAAATGCCTTTCGGGCGGGCAAATTTGAGCATGTCAAACTGCTCAAGGAAGTTGAATTGGTGACAGGCCACAAAATTAGCTTCGTTTTCCGAGATCAAATAAGGTGACCGGATGGGGTCTGGCCCAAAACGGAGGTGCGAAACCGTGACTGCACCGGATTTCTTTGAGTCGTATTGGAAATAGCCCTGGGCGAAATTGTCTGTCTCTTCACCGATGATTTTGATCGAGTTCTTGTTGGCGCTCACGGTACCGTCTGCACCCAGGCCGTAGAACATCGCCTGGATCACATCATTGCCCAAAATCTCAAAGGAGGGGTCCCAATCCAGGTTGGTGTGGGTGACATCATCGATAATGCCAACGGTAAAGTGGTTTTTAGGCGTCTCTTTGCCCAGTTCATCAAACACACCCTTGACCATCGCAGGGGTGAATTCCTTAGAAGAAAGGCCGAAGCGTCCGCCAACAACCTTGGGCATGACCGTAAAGGGTGCCAGGCCCAGTTCCAAACCCTCCTTGAGGGCATTGACCACATCCAGGTAGAGGGGCTCGCCGCCTGCGCCTGGTTCCTTGGTGCGGTCTAGCACCGCAATCGCTTTAACCGTGCCCGGGAGCGCTTCCATCAGGTGTTGGGTGGAGAACGGGCGATACAGCCTGACAGCCACCACACCAACTTTTTCGCCATCTGCAACCAGCGCTTTGGCGGTCTCTTCCGCCGTTTCCACACCAGAAGCCATCAGCAAGATCACTTTTTCGGCGTCGGGGGCACCGACGTAATCAAAGAGATGGTAAGAACGGCCCACCTGCTCGGCAAACTGGTCCATCACATCCTGGACAATCTCGGGCGTCTGGTTATAGAACGGGTTCACCGTCTCACGCCCCTGGAAGAATACATCCGGGTTCTGAGCGGTGCCGCGCACCACCGGATGATCCGGTGAGAGGGCTCGTGCGCGGTGCTGGGCAACCAGGTCATCATCAATCAGCGCCCGCAAGTCATCCTCATCCAGGCGCTCAATCTTGGCAATCTCATGGGAGCTGCGGAAACCATCAAAGAAGTGCAGGAATGGCACCCGGCTGCGCAAGGTCGCCGCCTGGGCGATCAACGTCATGTCCTGCGCCTGCTGCACTGATTCACTTGCCAGCAGGGCAAAACCGGTTGAACGCACGGCGGTGACATCAGAATGGTCACCAAAAATGGACAGCGCCTGTGCAGCAATTGAACGAGCGCTCACATTAAACACCGTTGAGGTCAGCTCACCGGCGATCTTATACATGTTGGGAACCATCAAGAGCAATCCCTGGGAGGCGGTGAAGGTGGTGGTTAGCCCACCCGCCTGCAGTGCACCGTGCACAGCCCCCGCTGCGCCGCCCTCGGCTTGCATTTCGGTCACATCCGGGACGGTACCCCAGATGTTGGCGATACCCTGAGCCGCCCATTCATCTGCATATTCACCCATTGGGGAAGAAGGGGTAATCGGGTAGATCGCAATGATCTCATTTAACCGGTAAGCCACCCAAGCCGTTGCTTCATTGGCATCCGTCATTACCATATGGCGTTTCATGAACATTACTCCTTTATAATTGTTTACTTTTGGTCTTTATCGGTAATAATAACCGGGATAATCCCAGCCTTGTTAAGCGATCCTTACGTGATCCTGGTTTAATCCAATCGTTAAGTATAACCTGATTCTGTGGATATTCGATGTAATTTCTTTCCCTTTTGGCAATGCAACCTGTCATATTCCCAATAACGCATCAATCGGGTTTTCAGATAAAGTTGGGTATCCCAGCTTCACAAGATAGCGGATAAATTAATCCCCCGGCTTAAGGTACGGCATGGCCAACAGGAGTGCTGCCAGGGTTTTACCGTCCTCAATTTCCCCGGCTAGGGCTTTTTGATAAGCGGATTCTACCGGCATGGTAACGAGGTTCAGGAACTCATCATCATCCGGCTCGAGGGGCGAGGGATACAGACCCTTGGCCAGGAAGATGGTCATGTATTCATCCGTGTAACCCGGTGCCAGGAAAAAACCACCCAGGGAGATGATCTCGCGCGCATCCATCCCAATCTCTTCACGAATCTCGCGCCGGGCGCTTTCCAGCGGATCTTCATTTTCCTCCAGTACGCCAGCAGGCAGCTCGAGCAGCAAGGCGTCGGCCCCGACCCGGTGCTGGGTGACAAAATAAACCTGCCCATTGGTATCAACAGGGACAATGGTGACCGAATCACCGTGCTCAACCAGGTCGTAACCCCGTTCTCTGCCGTTGGGCAGACGAACGTACACTTTCGCAACATCAAAGATCGGACCCGAATATAACGTTTCTCGGTAAAGCGGTTGATGGGTCATCATGCTCCTTTGGCAGGCTTTTGTTAATACAATTATTGATCAGTAGACAGAAAAAGCGCTGCATTTATGCTGAACATAAACGCAGCGTTTCATTTTTTGCAATTAATTAGGTAAACACAAACCCTACAACGATCAGGGGATGCGCAGGGTTTGGCCTGCAGACAGCTGGTAGGGCTCTTCCAGCTGGTTGACGGCAATGATCGCCTCCGGGGAGACATCGCCGTAATAACAGGCAATGCTGTAAACCGTCTCCCCCGCCAGGACGGTATGCGTTGTGGGGTGCGGGTTGCGGATCCGACCATCACCTTCCCAGGATCCGGTTTGAGGGATTTGCAAGACAGTGCCAGGCGGAAGCAGAGTACTGGCCCCCAAATTGTTCAAACTGATCAGCGCTGAGGGGTCCAGATTGAAGCGGCGGGCAATGCAGTAGGGGTATTCGCCTTCCTGCAGGGTGTACTGCGCAGGGCGGGTCACCGTGGGCACCATAATCGTAGGTGTGAGGGTGGGGGTCGGTTCCGCAAAGAAGTCTTCAAATGGCTCTTCTGTCTCCTGCGGGCCGCCAGGTTCCTCGGTTTCTTCAAGAGGGGGGAACTCGCCGCTGATCTCATCCTGGGGATCAGTAACGATAACGATCGGGGTGGTCCTCAGCGCATCATCTGGAACCTCAGGGGCTTGTGAGGCAGGCAATTTACACCCTGACAATATCAAAGCAAAGACAATCGTACTTATTAGAACAGTAACCATCTTTTTTCGCATGGGAATCTCTCCTGCTCAGATAGGTGTGGTTTGATTAGATAATAATTATCTGAATATTCTGTTAATACGATAGTAGCATAAACCGTTTTAAGCGTCAAGCATCGAAATCGAAATATCAGCATTTTTATACCAAAGAGAGAAAATAATATTGGCTCTTCATCTGGACGTTGTAAATGCAGCCATACACACCACCTACGACGTATGGTCATTGCCTCACTGATCCATGCTGGCCTCAATAAGCCTCCGCCGCCAATAACATTCAGGCAACAGCGTTGTACACGGCCTTCATCTGGCCTTACCAGGCAGCGTACAATCAAATTAATATATTTTGTTAAGAATTGTCTTACGTTTTGGAGATAAGATTATGCAAAAAGGATAAGGCTATGAAAAGAAATTCAATCAAGATTTGGCTTGTGATCAGTATGCTTGTAC
>JBLRWR010000070.1:0-9329 GCA_047921135.1 Candidatus Brevefilum sp. | reverse complement strand
TGGCGATCCGGGATTTCGCCCAGGCCGCTGAAGGCCTGGGATACAGCCACCTGCTGGCCTACGATCACCTGGTAGGCGCCAACCCCAACCGCCCGGGCGGCTGGTCCGGGCCCTACACCCACGCGGACCCTTTCCAGGAGCCGCTGACCTTGTTCAGCTACCTGGCCGGGCTGACCGAGCAGCTGTCCTTTATCAGCGGGATCATCATCCTGCCCCAACGGGAAACCGTGCTGTTTGCCAAACAGGCCGCCACCCTCGATGTGCTGTGCCAGGGCCGGCTGAGGTTGGGGGTAGCCCTCGGATGGAACAAAGTTGAATATATCGCCCAAAACAAGGACTTCCACAACCGCGGCGCACGCATCGAAGAGCAGGTGCAAGTCTTGCGCAAACTCTGGACGCAAGAACTGGTTACCTTCGAAGGCCGCTGGCATACCATCCCCGATGCCGGGCTGAACCCCCTCCCCGTCCAGCGGCCGATCCCGCTGTGGTTTGGCGGCCATGCCGACGCCGTGCTGCACCGGGTCGCCAGTCTGGGCGATGGCTGGCTGCCCAATTATCGTTCAGCCGAAGATGCGGCTGAAGCCCTGGAAAAGCTGCAAGCTTACACCCAGGCAGCCGGACGGGAATTTAAGGAAATTGGGATTGAACCGCGTCTGCGCTATGCGGATGGCGACGGGAACACCTGGCGTGCGCTGGCCGAGGGCTGGGCGCGGGCCGGCGCTACCCATCTGACCGTGATCACCATGGGGGCGGGGTTTACGACCCCTGGCGAGCATATCCAGGCCATCACCCGCTATGCCAAAGCATTAGAAATCTAAGCTGTCAATCGTCTGGATAAAGCCTATGCCAGCGGCAAAGTGAAGGTGAATTCGGCCCCCTGGCCTTCACCGGCGCTTTCTGCCCAAATCTGTCCGCCCATGGATTCGACCAGCTTTTTCGCCACCGTCAGGCCGATCCCGCTGCCCCCGGCCTGCCGAGAGCGGGAGCCATCCACACGGTAAAAGCGCGCAAACACCTTCTCCAGGTGTTCCGGGGCGATGCCCAACCCCGTATCCGCTACACGGATGCGGGCTATCTGGCCTTCAGTTTCCAGGTACACGTGCACGTTCCCGCCGCTGGGGGTGTAGTGCAGCGCATTGGTCAGCAGGTTGATCATCACCTGCTCTACCCGGTCTTCATCCGCCAAAACAAATAGCGGGGCGTCCCCTGTGTGCAGGTCCAGGCCTACCTGTTTGGCAGAGAAATTCACCGCCATGGTACCAATTAGGGTTGTCAATTGCTGGTTAATGTCGAAGGGCTTAATGTTCAGCTGGATCACACCCTCTTCGATCTGGTTCAGCTCCTGGAGGTCATCCACCAGCCGGCCCATGCGGTCCACCTGGCGATAAATGCGCTCATAGGTGGTCTCCTCTGGGGCCAGGACGCCATCGGTCAAACCATCCAGTGAGCCTTTGATCACCGTCAGGGGTGTGCGCAGCTCATGGGCTACATCGCCGATCAGCTTCTGGCGCATCTCCTCGATCTGCTCGAGCTGGGCAGTCATGCGGTTGAAGCGCACCGCCAGTTGTTCCAGTTCATCCTGCATTTCCAGTGGGGATTGGCTGACCGGCAGGCGCTCATCGTAATGACCTGCAGCAATCCGATCGGCCGCACGGGTCATCCCCTGCAGCGGCCGAACAAATTGACGGCTCATCACCGCGCTCAGCACCAGGGCAATCAACACGGAAGGCAGGATGGCATACAGGGTCGCTTCGAAGATGATCCGGTTGAAAATCGCAAACAGGTCCGTAAAAAGACCCGACCAACCTCGCATCCTGCCCATGCCGCCCATGCTCATGTGCCCGGCTTCCTCCATTCCAAAACGGGCAAAAAGCCGGGTCATGCTGGCCATGTGGCTGCTAAACACCCCGGGCAGCAGGAGCCGGGTGACCAGCCCCATCACCAGGATGCTGACCAACACCAGCAGAAAGTAAGAGAAGAAGAACTTCCAGAACAAACGTCCCTTAAAATGGCGCATTAGTCGTCCTCAAATCGATAGCCAACGCCCCACACCGTTTCGATGAACCGGTTGCCCAGTTTCTTGCGAATATGCCCAATGTGGACGTCGATCACACGGGTTTCGCCATAATAATTCGTCCCCCATACATGCTCCAGCAATTGTTCGCGGGTCAGCACCTGTCCGTGATGCATCATCAGCGTCAACAGCAGCTCAAACTCGATAGCGGTCAGGTCGAGCAGTTCGTCCTCCAGCCAGGCTTTGTGGGCGCCTTCATCCAGGCGAACATGGGCAGTGCGATAGACGCGCTTTTCTTCTTCAGCGGAGCTTCCAGTCAGGCGGCGCATGGCCGCGTTCACCCGCGCTACCAGCTCGCGCGGCGAAAAGGGCTTGGTCAGGTAATCATCCGCGCCCATGTTAAGCCCAACCAGTTTATCGACCTCTTCGGTCTTGGCGGTCAACATGATCACATATACATCAGACTCACGCCGCAGGGTCGTGAGGACCTCAAGGCCGCTCATTTTTGGCAGCATAATATCCAGGATGATCACATCCGGCTGCTGTTCACGGGCAACTTTCAGGGCTTGTGCCCCATCCGCTGCCTCAACGACCTGGTAACCCTCCTTTTCCAGGTATGCTGCGATCACTTCGCGGATATCATTCTCATCGTCAACAATTAATAACTTGCCACTTGCCATCATTGTTCCTAAGCGTCTGGGTTATGATATCTATTTTACCCAAACAGGGCACAGAAGAATATCTGTGCCCTGTCCTTATCCTTTATGAAATTTTCAAGCCTCTGGTGCACCGCAGTGCGGGCAGGCATCCACCTCCACCGGCACCCAACTACGGCAATAAGCACACTGGTAAGGCTTCATGCGCAGGCCGCATTGCGGGCACCAGGTAAAATCCTGGGTGATTTCCCACGCACACTCCGGGCAACGCACCCGGGCACCATTGCCTTCACGCTTTGATGGCTTCTGAACTGCTTCAGGCGCCTTAATCTGCGCCAGGTTGAGCAGATCCAATCCCATCCCAAAGCACGGCATATTGTTACTTATCCCTCAGCGATTCGCCGCAATATGGGCAAACCTGCCAGTCGGGTGCAACCTGCTTGCCGCAGTGGTCACAGCGGCTCTGGGTGGGCTCAAAATGGTCCCGGTTGGGCTGCTGCAAGGCTTTCACCAGGAATACAACGCCCGCAGCCACTAATGCCAACAAGCCCAGGGGGAGAATCAACATCAGCAAACCGCCAAATAAACCCATCACCGGCCACCCCCAGCGCATACCGTGATGACCCCAACTACCATTAAACCAACCATCGCTGCCTCCAGTCATCCATGTCATTGGCATGCCCCGCAGGCCAAACAAACCCAAGCCCAGCAGGAACACCAGGCCAATGATCAAAACCAATCCTATACCAATAATCCAATACCAGGTGTTCTTCATATGATCTACCACATTCCTCAATTACCAGCGGCCCCGCCGGCCCATCCCGCGGCCGCCCAAGGGGTAACCTTGCCCGTCATCGCGATGGCAGCCGCCGAAACCAGGTCCATAAGCGTCGTCGTCCATGTGCTCCAGCATCCACTGGTAGCGCGCTTCGCTGATCCAGCCGTTCTCAAACGCCTCGGTCAGATAAGCCTCACGGGCGTCGGCCATCAGCTCAAAAATTTCGCCTTCGTCCAAACCCGCACCGAGCGCAATGTCAAACAGGTGTTCACCGGCAGCAAAGCGGGCTTCGATCTCTTCCACGGTCAGACCGGTGGCATCCGCCACTGCCTGTTCCATCGCCTCATGCATGGGCGGGAAGTCTCCCTCCGATGACCAGCCGCCCCTGCGGCCATGCATCGGGCCCCAATAGGGAGTTTCATCAGCCGCCTGGTCGGAAAAGAACCCTGGCCCGCCATGCGCCATACCAGCAGCAAAGACCACACCGGTGCCAACGACCAGCAAAGCCAGCGTCACCAGTACTGCAATTCCAAAAACTTTAGGTTTATTCATCAAGTACCTCTCTTAATCACTATTGTGTGTTTGTATGCTTTATTTATAGCGGAAAAATGTAAAGAAAGTATAAAATAATCACAAAGAAGGGATAAAGATTACCTAATTGGTCATAAATACTCTAAAATAACCAATAATTAGAGAAATTTCTCCTAATGCGTGGAGAAATCCAACGGCGCAGTGCAGCGGGGGCAAAGCTCAGCCTGGGCAGGCACCCGGCCTCCACAATAGGGGCAGCTCACCATGCGCAGGTCCGCACGGCAGCGCGGGCAGGTGGAGAATTTTCCCGTCAACTGCCAGCCGCACTCGGGGCAGTACCGGTATCCCCCACCCTCACAGGATACCTGGGCGCCACCCACAGCCCACAAATTCGCTAACTCACCCTGGGATGAACCCGTCATGTGTTCAAACACCTCTGACTGCAAGATTTTCTATCTCAGATTCTATAACAGATCATCCCCGTTTTCAATCAGGCATTTTCAATGGTTGGATTGACACGCTGCTCACCCAGCAATTTTCATCCCTGGCGGCCCGGCGGGACGCTGCTGCAACAAAACAAGCCACAACACCCGGGGGAAGATGAAATCAATGGTGGAGCCCCCAATGAAAGTGGCTTACAACAAGAGTTCTTATTTTAATGACGGGGGTTTTACCAATCTTTCTCATTATCTCTGACGTAGCGACGTTGCCTGCAACGTCGCTACAGAATAATCCTTAGCGAGTATTAAACGAGCAAAATAACCCCTCAGACTCAGAAAATTCGATTAAAATTAACACATCGCTCAAGACACATTTGTGATTAAAGGAGAGGATGAATATGGCCCAAAAAATACTGCTGGCATACGGTACCATGGCCGGTTCAACCGCTGAGGTCGCCCAGGCTATCGCTGAGGAACTGACCCAGGCCGGTGCCCAAGTCGATGTTGCACCCGTCGAATCGGTTGAAGACCTCTCCGGTTACGATGCCGTGGTGGTAGGGACGGCTGTGCGCAAATTCCGCATCCTGGGGAAAACCAAACGTTTCCTCCGCAAACACCGCGATCATCTCAGCCAGGTACCCGTAGCCTACTACTTGGTCTGCCTGGTGATGCGTGAAGAATTGCCGGAAAACATCGAAAAAGCCACCCAGTTTGCCAAACCCATGCTTGAGACCCAAGAACCCGTCAGCCTGGGCTTGTTCGGCGGATGTATCAGGCATGAAAAGATGACCGATCCGTCCGGACGGGTGCTGAGGTTCCTACCCGAACAAGATCACCGCGACTGGGACAAAATCCGCGCCTGGGCCCGGGAGATCTATCCGCTGCTGCTGAACGCATAAACCCAACGATCCGCTATCTGCTTAAACGACATCAGCGGATGCCAGTACTGGTCATCCGCTGATGCTTTTCGGAAGGAGCCTCTAAACCATAAGGAGAGAAAGAAGAAAATATTGAAATCCTCAATCATTGCTGGGGCATAACCCCAAGTGATGTTCCATATTATAATGGAGCCCGGCGCTCTTTAGCTTAAGAACATGTTAAGGTACAGACAGCATTAGGTTATTGAATCCTCTGAGGAATGAACCCATGGTAAATCCCGTACAAAGCACCACAGAAAAACTGCTCGAACACATCCGCTTTTTGGCCGGAGAAATTGGCCCGCGCGGCGCTACCCGCCCGGAGGAGCGCCAGGCAGCCGACTATGCCTTCGGTCAGCTTGAAGGCCTGGGCTACCAGCCCAGCATGGAGCATTTCAAGAGCGCGACATCCATCTACCACCCGCACATGATCACCTCTGTGTTGATGCTGGCTGCATTCGTGATCTATCCCCTTGCCGGGCGTATCACCGCAGCTATAGCCGCCGGGATGAGCCTGTTTGCGCTCGCCTCTGACCTTTTGGAACTCGGTTTTTTGCCCAACCCTCTGCGCTGGGTGACGCCTAAAGGCCGCAGTCAAAACGTGTGGGCTACCCTCGCTCCCCAAGACGAACACCGCCAGGACCTGATCCTGGTCGGCCACCTGGACACCCACCAAACGGGCAAGATCTTCTCCACACCGGGATGGGTAAAATTCTTTCAATCCTTTACCACCATCGCCTTTGCCGCCTTCAGTGCACAGGTGGGCTTCTTCCTGGCGGGCATCCTGGCGCAGTGGAACTGGCTGTGGTATGCCAGCATCCCCAGCGCGCTGGCTGCACTGGTATTACTGGCCATCTGCTGGGAAGCCGATCGATCCCCTTTCAGCCCCGGCGCGAATGATAACGCCAGTGCCGTGGCTATGGTGCTATCCCTGGCCCAGGCACTGAAAGCATCGCCCCTTAAGCACACGCGGGTGTGGTTTGTCCTGACCGGCTGTGAGGAAGTTCAGCATTACGGCATGATTGACCTCATCAAGCGCCATAAAGGGGAATGGCTTGCGCCTAAAGTGCTGGTGTTTGAGATGTTGGGTGTGGCAGGCCCTGCCTGGGAGACCAAAGAGGGTATCATCGTGCCCTTCAAGCCGGATAAAGGGCTGACACGCATCGTAGAGACCCTCGCCGAGACACACCCCGACCTGGGCGCCTACCCGGCGTTCATCGTGGGCGGCAACAGCGAGATGGCCGATGCCCACCGGGCCGGCCTGGCAGCCATCACCTTCTTTGGCCTGACGCCCGACGGCCGCGCGCCTTTCTGGCACCAGGCGGGTGACACACCCGACAAAATGGACCCCGACGTGCTGGCCCGCACCTACCAATTCTCCCGCCTGTTCATCGACCAGGTCGATGGAAGCGTCTCAACCCAAGCAATTGACCTTTGAAATTCGTTACCCACACAAAATAAAGCCCCCCAGGCGGTTAAACCTGAGGGGCTTTTTTGTTTATCGTCAATCAAGATAAACGATGGTTATTGGACTACTGAATCTCCGCCACCAGATCGTTGGCGGTTTGGGTCAACTGGGCCAGGATCTCTTCGACCTCAGCCTGGCTGGTCGCATTGTAGAGTTGGGCGGCAAAATCGTTCAGCGTGCGCCGCACGGAGGACCAGGCGGGGAAGGTTTGCGGTTCTGACGGGCCAATGGCGGCCAGTTCCACACCGGAAGCCCACACCGGATTCTCTTCTGCATAATCCGCTAACAGCGCTTCGGTGGAGTATTGCGTGCCGTAGTAGCCGCTCTCCCGAACCCAGCGAGCCTGGATCTCAGGTGAGGTCAGCCATTCAACGAACAGCCACGAAGCCATTTCCCTTTGCGGGGTGCTGGGAACCACACCCAACATCTGCTGGAAGGCATTCACAGCCAGCTTGCCATCAGGTCCGGGGGCAGCCATCCAGCCCCACACATCATCATTGTTCTCTTCCTCAAAAGCAGCCGCGTAATAGGGTGCACCAGCGGTGGAGCTCATGGTGATGATCGCCTTGCGCTGACCCTGTTCGGGGTTCGGATAGCTTTCGGTCTGCCAGACACAACCTTCGTTCTTCAGTTCCAAAATGTACATGGTTGTATCAATGGCTTCCTGCGAGGTGAAGTCGTAGGCGTCATGGGCATCGTTGAGTTCATCACCGCCGAAGGCATACAGCCAGTGCAGCCAGTTGGTCGCGCTGGGGAAGTACACCATGCCACCAGTACCGGCGAAATCGCCGCCCATGGCGTCATTTTCAGCTGCCGCTGCACACACCAAATCTTTCAATTCAGCCGACGTTGTCGGTGGTTCAGCGAAACCTAATTCCTCTGCCCAGGTGTAGTTAAGAACCAACACATTGGCAGATTGGGTCATCGGGTAGGCAATCCAGGCGCCATCCGGTGTGCTGCCGGCTTCTTTAAGGTGGGGGTACAGGTCTGCCAGTTGCTCATCGGTCAGGCCGTAGTCGGGATCGCCGATATAGGGGTTCAGGTCTGCCACGAAGCCAACGGAGTACCAGTCGGCCAGTGCGTTGGTATAGGCCATGACCACATCAGGCAGGTCACCGGATTGAATACCCGCGTTGACCTTGTCCTCAATATCACCGTAACGGCCCTGATCCAGGGCGTTCACGAAGATACCGTAAGGATTGGCGTCATTGAATTCATCAACCATCTCCTGCAAGGCTGCACCGGGAGCATCGGAATACACATGCCAGAACTGCACGGTCACACCCTCAAACGGGGGCGCTTCCTCAACGGGCTCCGGCTCTTCAACTTCCTCAACCTCTTCCGGCTCTTCCACGACGGGTTCTTCAACAACCGGTTCTTCTACCACCGGCTCTTCTACTACAGGTTCTTCGACAACCGGTGCTTCAACAACAGGTTCTTCGGCTGGCTGTGATGGCGCACAAGCGGTGATAATAAAAACCAGAACCAGTGCTAAGGATAAAATTTTAAATAGGTTTTTCATTTTTTTCTCCAATTGTTTTAACTAAAGTTAACGACAGCTTTCCTCCGTTTTAGTGTATTCAGTTATCTTTTTTATAAAAAATCTCCTTTCTATTTCGTTTTTCATAGGGGAGGTGAGATGCATTATTGGTTCTCAAATCACCTGTTTATTGATTATGTTTCACACAATAATCACTTATCGCGGTAATTTCTTAATATTAGCCTTCACGTTCAAACGGCTTGGTCAAAGCCGCTGGCGCTCGAACTTTGGATACTGAGGCGGTGAGCACTAAGATCGTCAGGATATAGGGCATCATCACGGCAAATTCTGAAGGAATTGGGATGCCAAGCACCTGGATCCAAAGCTGTAAGCCGTTCACCAGGCTGAATAACAGTGCGCCAGCCAGCACACCCCAGGGGCGCCAAGCCCCAAAATAGACCAAAGCCACAGCGATGAAGCCCTGTCCAGCCGTCATGCCCTGTTGGAAAACATTCAGCAATGCAATTGAAAGGGAAGCGCCTGCCAGGCCAGACATGGTACCGCCAAAGATCACGGTAAAATACCGTACCCCAGCAACACTAACGCCCAGTGAATCTGCAGCATCAGGATTTTGTCCCACAGCCCGGATCTTCAACCCCAGTGTGGTTTTATTGAGGACAAATGAAGAAACCGGCACCAGCAAAAAGGCAATGTAAACGAGAATGTTTTGATTAAAGAAGATATTCCCTACTAAGGGAATCTCACTTAATAACGGGATGGAAATTCGGGAGAAACCCCTGACAGTCTCCACCGTTCCGATTAAAACTTGAAAAAGGAAATTGCTCAATCCCAGTCCAAAAAGGTAGAAACCTATTCCGCTGATGCCTTGTTGCGCATGGAGGTGAATGGTGACGAAAGCCATCGCCAAGCCCATCAATGCGCCAACGCCCATCCCGGCCAGAACACCCAGCCACAAGTTATCCGTCAGTTTAGCAATGTAAAAGGCAAAGAAGGCGCCTAGCAACATCTGACCTTCAACGCCAAG